>JBLHNZ010000006.1:0-26964 GCA_047623245.1 Oceanicoccus sp.
ATCCATGCTTCTGACATTGTCTTGCTCCTCATTGATTGCTCTGAATATATTCTGTTCGATTGATACTTATTGCGCTGGAAACACTTCACCCGCTAGTCGGTTCGTTCGACATCATATTAGCTGCTGACTGACTCTTGGTCCCGTTTTACAGTTTATTTTTTGTGCAATCACGGTCGAGATATCATAGGCCAGGGCTTGGTCAAAAGCCTTCCAGCTGGGCGGGATGCTACATAATGTTTATGTCAGAATGGGTTAGACTCTCTAAATAAATCCTACGTCCCAATTTCTCAAACGCCCATACTCTCAACCCATTAATACTAGCTGGCGAATGCACTTGAGTCAGCTTCCTCACATTCAAGCAAAGCTCGATTCGTGAGTCACTATCGCTAATTAACGTGCACTTTTTCATGATTCTAACCAACTATTCTGGCCCTAGCAGGATCTTCAAACAATGGCAGAAAGTTGTATAAAAAATGGCTTTTGGTTACACTTTAATGACCCGATTAGCCCCTTTTACTGACTAAGCAGCCTAAAATGACAGCAATAACCGTGGCAGCACCCTTTGTCCTCGATATGCTAGAAGGAGCAAGAATAAGAGGTTTTGACATTGAGAAAATACTGTTGGAAAACGATATTTCCCGCGATATTCTCCAGCAAAGTCGAGCCCGCGTAACACTGCATAAATATGGCAACTTAAGCCGCTCGCTAATGCGATTACTCAATGATGAAACCTATGGCCTGCTAGACAAGCCGCAGAGACAAAATACATTTAAATTAATGTGTTACTGCGCGATAAACGCGGAGACTATTGAAGACGCCCTCAAAATATTTATAGACTTTATGAATATGCTTGAAAATAGCTTTGAACACACCCTCATTAAGGGAGACCGAATAAGTACTTATCAGCTGACCAGACGCCCACAGGCAAATATAGTAAACAGCTATGCTATTGAACATCTATTCGTGACCATTCACCGCACCTTGTGCTGGATGGCCAACGTACGAATTCCTATTTTACGTGCAGATTTAGATTATGATGCGCCAAAATACCAAAGTGAATACCGTTATCTTTTTTATGGGGCACCCGCTTTGTTCTCCCAGTCTCACTGCGCTTTGAGCTTTAACTCACAGGCAAACAAATTACAAAATGTTCGAAATACAACGCAGCTCAACCAGTTTTTGAAGCTCGCACCCCTAACTTTACTCACTCAAACTATTCAGTCAGACGACTTAGGCACAAGACTGAGAAACTGGTTAGAAAAAAACTTGGTAAGCCATCAATTAGCCGCAGATGTGGATCAGGCAGCTGAGTACTTTAATATGCATCCGCAAGCTATTCGAAGAGTGCTCAAAAAAGAATGTACTAGCTTTCAGGATATTAAAATGGAGATCAGGCGCGACCTCGCTATTAACCTGATCAATAATCAACAACACAGCATAGAACAAATTTCGGAGAAATTAGGATTTTCAGAACAAAGCTCCTTTTTCCGAGCTTTTAAAAATTGGACTGGACTAACACCGCTAGCTTATCGAAAGCTTGGCGTAAGGCAAATTTCGAACGACAGCCATTAGTTTCACCCCCACTTGATATCCATCGACCATAGATCAACTAAGATTTTTCAAAATCATATCAAGAACAAGTGGCGCGAAAGCCACTACAAGAAGTATTCCATGCAACGTTCATTCGTTCGTCGAAAATAGATGTCAGTTACTTTTATTATTATCAGTAAAAACCCGACTTTGATAGCAGGGTTTTCACCTAAATCAAACGTTCTTCAACACAGGTAACCATTACCTAAACTGGCCAATAGATCTGTAATATAGCTGTAATAAACCTAGACCTATGAACAAGCAACCATTGTCAACCATTCACAAATTAATGCAGGTTTTTCCTGGCCTTTAATTTCGACGCTAATGGCCTGCTTAATTAAATACTGACCTGCATTTTTTTCGGTTACATCGGCAATCGTAACAAGAGCTCGAACTTCACTACCCACACGAACGGGATTTAGAAATCGAACTTTATCAAAACCGTAATTAACACCCATCAGTATCTCCTTTGGCACCAAAGACGACTTGGCTGCCAAATGGCTTAATAGTGATAGAGTCAAAAAGCCATGGGCAATGGTTCCACCAAAAGGAGTTTGCTTAGCCTTTTCTTCGTCTAGATGAATAAATTGATGATCGATCGTGACATCGGCAAATTGATTGACTCTATCCTGATCAATGGTAAACCATTCACCCGGCTCCATTTCCTTGCCAATATAATCTTTAAGTTCTTCTTTGGGGACAACTATAGTCATGCGATTTTTCCTCGATCAATATCAATGAATACTACGTTATATAACGCCTAATGGGACAAAACGACTAAACAAAAGTCATATTCTATCCATTACCGGTTTACCATGACGAAAATGAACAAATGGTCCATCGTCCTCTGGCTTGTGCCCTTCTAATATACGCTTCTCAACTTCAGCTAAAACCATACGGGTAATGTTAGGTAACTCCAGTTCTTTTGCATCTTTTAATGATACCCAATGAAGCTCAAGCAGCTCTCCCGAGCCCTCAAGGGATTCGTGAACATCGCCTTGAATTAAGTCAGCCTCTCCCATAAAAAAACGCGCATCAAACCGACGGCTACGATAGGGTGGAGTAATAGCTCGAGCTATAAGATGTAACGTATCGAGACGGGGATTAATATTGTAATTCAAAAACGCTTTCCAATGGGGAGATTGGGTTTTAAGTGTTGGTGAGTCCGGTTCTCCAAGCACGAGCCCGGTTTCTTCAAATGTCTCTCTAATAGCGGCTAAACCTAAGGCTCTTGCACGACTTTCCGAACATCCTTTTGCCAAACGTTTAAGTACCTCTGGATGCAGATCATTAGGCGGGCGTAATCGACCATCTCCGGGGTCTACTTTACCGCCGGGGAAAACAAATTTATTGGGCATAAACTTATGTCCAGCCGCACGCTTTCCCATTAGAATCTTTGCCTGCTTTGCATCTCTACGAACTACAATTAATGTGGCTGCATCTTTCGGGCGTACGGCACGCCCTTTTGATCGAATCTCAGCTTTTGTTATATATTTTGGGTCAAAACTCTCTCTTTCTGTCATACCCCCCCCTATGTTTAAATCGTTCTTATCATTAAGAAAATTTAACTTATTTTTGATATCTAATGTGTAACCAAGACTCGTAAAAGCCCTAGATAATAAACCCTAGATCGGTGTCGGTCTACAACGATGTACATTTTACTTGAGAGAACAGATACATCGTCTAGCATCATAAAACAGTGCCTACAATTGAAAAGATGATGTATTATTTTAATTCGCTGAATTTTTCACAAGCAGTTAAATCGAATTGAATTGATAACAACACCAGATCAAGCCCATCTAACTAACATGAAAACAAAGGGGGAATATTATGACAGCGGAAATTATTGACACAGGTACAAATGAGCTTTTAGCGGAACTCGACGCCGGTGTTTTAACCATTACGCTCAATCGTCCGGAGGCACGAAATGCCATGTCTGACGGTATGATGGTAGCACTCAAAACGCAACTTGAAGAAGGCGAGTTAAACCCTCAAGTACGCTGCTTGGTATTAACTGGGGCCGGTAAAGGTTTTTGTGCTGGTGGTGATGTTAAGGGTATGGCGGCCTCTGGTGATGGTACTGTTGGCGACAGAACAATAGATGGCGCCATTCATCAACAAAGAGTGATGCAAAGAGCAACAGCTGGATTACTTTACAAAATGCCAAAACCAACTATCGCAGCCTTGCCGGGAGCCGCTGCTGGAGCTGGTCTATCAATGGCACTAGCTTGTGATTTACGCATAATGGCTAACTCTGCCATTATGACTACAGCTTTCGCAAAGGTAGGGTTTTCAGGCGATTACGGCGGTACCTTTTTCATGAGTCAGTTAGTTGGCTCTGCCAAAACCAGAGAACTCTTCTTTCTTTCAGATAGGGTTGATGCAGAAGAAGCACTGCGTCTAGGATTAGCCAACTGGGCTTGCGAGCCCGAGCAATTGGCAGAAAAAACTAAAGAGATAGCGAGAAGACTTGCTAATGGCCCTACTGTTGCCTATCGATATATGAAAGAAAATATCAATCGCGCTCTGTCTTCAGGTGATATGGAAGATTGCTTAGACCTCGAAGCGACACATCACATTCATTGCGGCCAAACTGAAGATCATCGCGAAGCCGTTAAGGCTTTCGTCGAAAAGAAAGCACCTGTATTTAAAGGCTGCTAACCGACAATGTAAAAAATCGGCTATTTCACTAAGCCGCTCATAATCGTCAAATAACATTTTAATAAAAAAGAGACCACTATTATGAATTACAACACTGACTACAACACGATTAAATATGATGTGGAAGACAATATTCTTACCATAACGTTGCACAGACCAGAAAAGATGAACGCCTTCACGGGTGAAATGATGAACGAAATGATTGATGCTTTCGACAAAGCCGATGCAGATGATGACATTCGCGCAATTATTGTAACAGGTTCTGGAGATCGAGCATTTTGTGCTGGCGCCGATCTATCGTCCGGGGCCGACACCTTTAACTACGAAAAACACAGTAAGTCTACTGAACAGACCGACGCAAAACTAAAAAGACCAGACGTTGAGGGTGCAATCAAGGAGGATGGTTCTGTTAATTGGTCTCACGATGCGGTTAGAGATGGTGGAGGAAGACTGACCTTGCGCATTTTTAAATGTTTAAAACCCGTTATTGCTGCTGTAAACGGTGCAGCGGTGGGTATTGGCGTTACCATGCAACTGGCTATGGATATTCGCATAGCTTCTGATACTGCTCGATTTGGCTTTGTCTTTACCCGAAGAGGTATGGTTCCCGAGGCTTGCTCAAGCTGGTTTCTGCCGAGAATTGTCGGGATGCCCAAAGCTTTGGAATGGACATTTTCTGGCCGGGTATTTGATGCAAAAGAAGCACTGGATGGCGGACTTGTGCGTTCATTACATAAACCTGAAGAGCTATTGTCAGTTGCCAGAGGAATCGCGAGAGAAATTGCCGATAATACTGCCCCTGTTTCAGTAGCACTATCGCGTCAGATGTTATGGCGAATGTCTGCGGCAGCCGACCCTATGGAAGCTCATAAAATAGACAGTAGAGGGATTTTCTCACGTGGTCGTCAAGGAGACTCCGCCGAGGGAGTTATGTCATTCCTTGAAAAACGCCCAGCGACCTTCCCAGACAAAGTCAGTACAGACTTACCCGAATATTTTCCATGGTGGGATGAGTCTGAATATTCATAAAGTTTTTCTCAATAGACTTAAAAGTAATTAGAGGTTAATAATCTTTAATTTTAATAGCAGCATGTTGACTTGGCATTTTGGGAGTACGTTCCCGAAATGCCCTAACCACAGCCATTCCTACAGCTTAATTGTGGAATATGCGTATTTTAGGTATACGGCTTATGAACAAAAAATTGATTTAGGCAGACTATACACCTGCTGCTCTCAAGTTATATTTAATCAAAGCTGAAAGACATTTCAAAAAATTTCATAAAAAACACTTGCCTCTAAGGGTCACCTTTACTACTGTATGCATATACAGTAGTAAAGGTGACCCTATGAAATCAATTGAAGAACTTTTAGAAGACTCTAGAGTCTGGCGCGGAACGTCAACACAGAGTAGCGACAGTGATCAAATAAAAAGCATTAGCACGGGCGTTAATTCACTTGACCGACAGTTACATTGGCGCGGCTGGCCGCTAAACAGCTCCACAGAGATACTTTGCGAACATTGGGGCTCTGGAGAATTAAGCTTATTAACACCAATATTGAGTCAGCTCAGTAAAAAAAAACTAAAAATTGCATGGCTTAACCCTCCTTTTACGCCCTACCCTCCAGCACTGGCGATGCAAAATATTGAGCCAAAACAATGTTTGGTACTTTATCCGGAACAACCACACGAGTGGTGGGCCGCGGAACAAGTATTGAGCTCTTCAGCATTCGCTATTGTATTGACCTGGTTTTCAAAACAAGTAACCCATGTCGGCCCCTATCGACGCCTACAAGCAGCAGCAGATAAGGGGCAGTGTCTACACATCAATTTTCGCCCAATGTCGACTCGAAACCATGCATCACCGGCAAGATTACGTTTGTCTCTACGCGCATCAGAAAATCGAGTGTTACTCGACGTCATAAAACAACCTGGGGGATGGGGAGGACAAAAATTAGATATTAAGCGTCCCGACTCCCTATTATTTAGACAAAAACCTCGTCAAACGTGGCCCGTTTATCCGGATATCCGCCGACCAGATTATGTCCCTGCAGAAATGAAAACGTTGGCATCGACAGCCAATAGAATTGCTAATCAAATCGCTTATGGTAAAAAATCAAAAGCTGAAATATTTACTGTAAAGCATTCCGATAAACCTATACAACGACTATTAAGCTGATTCCCATGTGGTGGCTATGTATTCGTTTTCCTTCATTGATGCTTGATTGTATAGGCATTCGCGAAGCTCCTAACCCAGCAACAATTGTCGAGCGACAAACCGTTTTACAATGCAATGAAGCTGCTTTTGAGCAGGGTATCCGAGTGGGACAAACAATAGCAACGGCTCTTAGTTTGTACCCAGAATTGGCCATCGAGCAGCGCAAACCACAAAAAGAAATTAAATTATTAGAAACGCTGGCGATATGGGCTTATCGATTCTCTCCTACAGTAAGCATCGACACTTCCGTTGGAGCATTACATATAGAAGTGCGAGGTAGTTTACGATTACTCCATGGCTTTAACAGACTGTATCAACACCTCACTAAAGGAATAGAACTACAAAGAGTCCATTATTATTCTGGCGTAGCTTACAATCCTAGCGCAGCATACTTACTTAGCTTTGGACAATATCTTCCCGACTATTTTCGTCTTTCAGCAACACAATTAGATGATAAAAAAGTCATTGAAATGATAGGGATTTTACCAGTAGCACTTTTACCTTGCGAAGAAGAAATTAAAAAAACGTTGCAATCTATGGGTATCATGCAACTACAAGCATTACTCCAACTGCCAGAAATGGCTCTTAAAAAACGCTTTGGAACAGATTTTCATCAATATCTCAAATTCATTAAAGGTACTGAAGTTGAGCTTCGAACATTATTCACACCGACTGAGATTTTCAAAAAAAACCTACACTTTGCGGGAGGTTTGGATAACAAGCAACATTTGCATCACCCAATACAAACCTTATTAATTGAACTTGAAAATTACCTGCGTTTAAGGCAATTAATCAACAGAGAGCTGGAATGGGAATTTCATTATATCAATGGTGAAAAGGATGTTTTATCGGTTCAATCTTCTCATAATTTTTTCCAGCTATCGTCGCTGGTTGAACTTACCTTAATGAGATTTGAAGAATTCGATATGAGATCGAATGTTGAAACTCTGACTCTAATTTGTGAAAAATTCGAAAAAACCACCCTTTCTAACAACAACTTATTTGAAAAAAAACAAGATGACTTTTTTTTTCGTGAAGAGGACAAAAGTGAAGAAAAATTCTCTCTTTTAATGGATAAACTATCTAGTCGACTCGATGAAAAACTCTACTATAGATTGAGTAATGATGACGATCATTTGCCTGAAAAATCCTGGGGGAAAATCACATACCCAGAACAAAAAGAGCATAAAGAGAGGCGTGATAAACCATCGCTACCGCGTCCTTTATGGCTATTATCAAAACCTCTAGAAATTCAGAAACATCAAAATAAATTGTACTGGCAAGGCCAATTAGATCTACTTCAAGGGCCAGAAAGAATAGATACTCATTGGTGGAAGAAACATCAGGTTCGAGACTATTATATTGCTGGCCATACTAACGGTTCTATCATTTGGATTTATAAGGACAAAATCGATGATCGCTGGTTTTTACATGGAATGTTCTCATGAACAGCGTAGAACAAGAAAAATGTGCACTGAGTGGCTTGAAACCTTCAAAGTTGGAGCATATCAAACCGACCCAAGATTATGCAGAATTACACTGCATGAGTAATTTTACTTTTCTAAGGGGAGCCTCTCATCCTGAAGAACTAGTCAATGAAGCTGCATCCTTAGGATATAAGGCAATCGCCATAACTGATGAATGCTCACTAGCCGGCGTTGTTCGCGCGCATGTAGCGGCTAAAGATAAGAACATAAAACTGTTGGTCGGGTCAGAGTTTTTCCTGACTGAAGGTATTCATTTAGTACTATTAGCCAGCAATAAAAAATCTTATACGCAAATTTCTGGGCTGATCAGCCGTGCACGTTTAGCCAGCCCTAAAGGCAGTTATACCATCACCCTTGAGGATTTTAAAAGAGAAACGGCCCACTTCTTGACACTATGGCTTATCGACGACTTTCAAGACGACGACAGTAACTCACAAAACATGATTTTTGCTAATGAACTACGTAAACTATTTCCAGAAAATCTGTGGATGGGTATTACTCTTTCGAGAAAACACCACGAACAACAACGTTATCTGAAGTTCTATCAAATAGCTGCCCAGTACCATATTCCGATGACAGCATGTGGCAATATTCACATGCATTCAGCTTCGCGAAAACCATTACAAGATGTATTGACCTCAATTAGATTTAACAATCAAGTAAGTCAAATGGGTAAACAGCTACTAGCTAACGGCGAACAATTCTTGCATCCTATCAGGCAACTAAAAGCCATTTATCCTTTGCCACTATTACAGGAAACCCTGTTAATAAGCTCTTTGTGCGAATTTAATTTGGACTCATTACAATATCAGTATCCCGATGAAGTTGTACCTCCCGGTAAAACCGCAAAAATATTTTTGCGGGAACTCACAGAGGAAGGCGCAACAAAACGTTGGCCTGAAGGTGTTCCCAATAAGGTAGTTCTACTCATTGAAAAAGAGTTAGCGCTTATCTCCGAACTCAAATACGAACAATATTTCCTCACTGTTTACGACATTGTTCAATTTGCTCGTAATCAGAATATTCTATGCCAAGGTCGCGGCTCGGCTGCAAATTCGGCTGTTTGTTACTGTCTATTTATCACTGAAGTTGACCCCGCTCGTGGCCAACTACTTTTTGAAAGGTTTATATCCAAAGAACGAGATGAACCACCTGACATTGATGTTGATTTTGAGCACGAAAGACGCGAAGAAGTGATGCAGTATATTTACCGAAAGTACGGTCGACAACATGCAGCTCTGGCAGCAACAGTGATTACCTATCGTCCCCGAAGTGCTGTAAGAGCTGTCGGTAAAGCATTGGGGTTAGATCAAGGGCTTATAGATAAGTTGGCTAAATCATTATCCTGGTGGAATAAGTTAGAGCAACTAGACGAGCTACTCAACAACGCCAGGATTAAAAAGAACGCCATATCTGCTCAATTATTTCTTCAACTGGTAGGGGAAATTCTGGGTTTCCCAAGACACCTATCGCAGCATGTTGGTGGCTTCATCATTAGCCGAGATCCTATCTCGCATTTAGTACCTCTCGAAAACGCGGTAATGGAAAACCGCACCGTCATCCAGTGGGATAAAACTGATCTTGAAGCTCTAGGGCTAATGAAGGTTGATATTTTGGCCCTGGGTATGTTGAGCGCAATACGTAAAAGCCTTGGTTATATCAGTACTCTTAAATCACGAGAGCAGTGTAATGGTAGTACTTCCTATAGCTTCCAACTCGAAGACATTCCCTCCGAAGACCCGGCAACTTATCAGATGCTTTGCCGTGCCGACAGTATTGGCGTTTTTCAAATTGAATCGAGAGCTCAAATGAGTATGTTGCCACGATTACGTCCGCAAAAATTTTATGATTTAGTTATTCAAATTGCAATCATCCGACCCGGCCCTATTCAGGGAGGAATGGTGCATCCTTTTTTACGCCGCCGCCAGGGTTTGGAATTAGTCAGCTATGCAAATAGTGAATTAAGAGAAGTACTGGAACGTACATTAGGAGTGCCAATTTTCCAGGAACAAGTCATTAAGTTAGCCATGGTTGCTGCCGGATTCAGCGGCGGAGAAGCCGATCAATTACGTAGGGCTATGGCCAGCCGGGGTCGTAATGGTCACTTAGATATGTTTCGCGACAAGCTGGTTAATGGCATGCTGGAGAGAGGTTATAGTATCGACTTTGCAGAACGATTATTCAGCCAAATACAAGGGTTTGGTGCCTACGGCTTCCCGGAATCGCACTCCGCTAGCTTTGCATTATTGGCTTACGCGTCCTCATGGATTAAATGCCATCACCCCGGGGCCTTTTTCTGTGGTTTATTGAATAGCCAGCCCATGGGGTTTTACGCTCCTACACAACTCATTCAGGATGCTAAAAGACATGACGTTATAGTGCTACCTATTTGCGTCAACCATAGCCAATGGGACCATCAACTGACAAATAGTCACATATTAAGGCTAGGATTTCGCTTAATAAAAGGCATACACAAAGCCACTGCAAAGAGAATAATTGATGCTCGCCACGCTTCACTATTTGATTCTATGCCAAACTTATTACACCGAGTAAACCTAAATCGCCACGAACGAAATTGCTTGGTGCGAGCCGATGCGTTCGGTTGTTTTAATAGCCATCGCTATCAAAGCCAGTGGGAGATCAGTGGAGTTGAAGAAACAAGACCACTACTAGCATTTGAGAATAATACTCCCCTTGACGATGACATTATTCTTGATGCACCTCAAGAACGCGATGACATTCGCTGGGATTATAGCTACACAGGCGTTAGCTTGCGAAGACATCCCATGGCATTAATTCGTCAAGATTCCTATCTTCGCAGATGTTGTAGCGCAGATAACTTACCGAAAATGAAAAATGGAAGTTTTGTGCAGATATGTGGACTTGTGACTTGTCGACAAAGACCCAGCACGGCATCTGGTGTATTATTTATTACATTAGAAGATGAGACGGGTTACGCCAACATTATTGTATGGGAAAACACACAGAATTTTTTCCGACAAATCATTACCAATTCCCGCATTTTATTAGTTAAGGGGACATTACAATGTTCAGAACTTTTACCTAATGTAGAAGCGTCTGAGCAAACACCGGTCATACATGTGGTGGCCAATTTTATGGAAGATTTAACTCATCTAATGCCACTTAAAACAACATCTCATGATTTTCATTGAGCTGAAGCACTCAAGCTGTAAGCATTTTAACTGAATCTAGATCGAGCTCTTGGTGATTTTTTCGAAGCGCAGACAAATTTCTTCCTTGCAAAATCAGAGTTTACTCAGTTCTATGAGAGATATTTTTTAGGCGTCACACTTATAACATAACCGATAAATTTCACACTATAACGAAATTTTACCCTAATTCTCCCTGCTCATATCACGTTAACTGAAAAGGCTGCAGCTAACCGAAAATGATAAATTTAGAATAAAGCAGAGGAACTTGCAGCGCATGTCTAATAAAAAAATTTAAAGTACTGCTTTAGGATAAGAACCTAACACTTTTAACATTCTTGATGATTCTTCCAAAGTAAATAGTACATCCATTAGTATTCCTCGATCTTTATGCCCTTCACACTCAATGAAAAAAACATAAGCCCACGTATCTGTACGTGATGGTCTGGTATCTATGCGTGTTAAACTGATACCCGCCGTATGAAAAGGCTCTAGTAACTTAAATAATGCTCCAGGCTTATTATTCGCCTCAACAATTAACGATGTCTTGTCATTGCCACTCGACGGAATATTTTCTCTACCAATAATCAAAAACCGAGTCGTATTATTGGGCAGGTCTTCAATACTTTCAGCTAACTTCATCAAATCGTATTTTTCTGCGGCAATATCACCGGCAATAGCAGCAATAGTTGAATCAGCCATTGCCATTTTTGCAGCTTCTGCATTACTTGCTACCGCAATTTGTTCTACCCCAGGCCAATTATTATCCAGCCAATTACGCGCCTGTGCCAACGCTTGTTGATGAGCGCAAATAGACTTTATCGAATTCGCACTGGCTTCTCTATTAACCAATAAATGTAGCTGAATACGTAACTCGACTTCACCGCATATTTTTAGAGATGAGTCCATGAAGTTATCTAAGGTATGACTAACCATTCCTTCGGTAGAATTTTCTACTGGCACCACGCCATAATTACACTGACCTGACTCTACCTGTGCAAAAACTGTGGCAATACTCGGTTGCGGCAAACTAACAACAGACTGGCCAAAGTGCTTAATCGTTGCGGCTTGAGTAAATGTACCCTCTGGCCCGAAATAGGCGACTTCCATCGGCTTTTCCAAGGCCAAGCAGGCAGACATTATTTCTCGAAAAATATGAGCAACCGTTTTGCCACTCAACGGTCCCAAATTGCGATCAATCACTTTTTGCAGAACCTGTGCTTCACGCTCCGGTCGATAAAACATCACCGACGATATATCTCCGGAACCATTTTGCTGCTGAAACTCTTTTAATTTGGTTTCTGCAACTTGCTCTGCACACCTTGCGCGCTGATTGAGAAGCGCATGAATATCCTGATCAATTTGATCAATTTCTTGGCGAAGTTTATCTAAACCTTTTAATTCCGACATAACTTTCTTCTTGAACCTAAATTTATTTTTCTACGATAGAGAGTTTAGATGTAGCATAATTTATGCATTGCGAGACTCAAAATCTTTCATAAAAGCGATTAGCGTATCAACCGCTTCCACCGGTACTGTATTGTATATACTGGCACGTATACGACCAACACTTCGATGACCTTTAAGATTTAATAAACCGGCCTCTTCAGCTTCTGCTAAAAAGGATTTACCTTGATCTGCATTTGCCAAAGTGAAAGGAATATTCATCAATGACTAACTTGCGGACTCAACAGGGTTGCTATAAAAATTACTGCTACCGATATAGCCATATAGTTTATCGGCCTTACGTCGATTAACTATTTCCATTGCGGCCAAACCACCTTGGTTTTTTAACCAACCAAACACCAATCCAGCAAGATAAAACCCAAAAGTAGGGAGTATTGGACATAGAGTTGTTTTCGGCAGTGATTTTGCACCCACCATCGCTGGACCATGGCTGCTGGCTTTACCTAATGGATCTTTACGAACGATCATTATGGCAAGCCCCGCTGGCCCCATATTTTTTTGAGCACCGACGTAAATCACAAAACCCGAATTTCCTATATCGTCTATTGTTACGTTATTCTGCTGGCTCGACAGGGTCATCGTCTAAGATAATCACTTCAGGCTCTTCGATTCGCTCAACGCCTACAACACTCTCTCCTTCTTTGAGACGAATGACACGTACTCCCTGCGTATTACGTCCCAGCACTGATATTTCGTCTGTACGGGTACGAACCATAGTACCTTGATCGGAGATCATCATTAATTCATCACCTTCAAAGACCTGAACTGCGCCCACTATCCCACCATTTCTTTCGCTGGTTTGCATAAAGATCATACCTTTATTGCCTCGACCCTTGGTGGCAAATTCCGAGAACTCTGTGCGCTTTCCATATCCGTTTTCAGATACTGACAGCATTCTTCCGCCTTCTTGCGGCACCAGTAGCGATATCATTTTCTGACCTTCGGCCATACGGATACCTCTCACCCCTTTTGCTGTTCGCCCCATAGATCGAACGTCATTTTCGTTAAAGCGTACAGCTTTACCTGCGGTACTAAAGAGCATGACATCACAGTCGCCAGTCGTTACGGCCGTACCTATTAAAATATCTCCTTCCTCCAATTCCAAGGCTCGCAACCCTACACTGCGCTGTCGAGAAAAATCAGTCAATGCCGTTTTCTTAACAGTACCATTGGCAGTCGCCATAAATATGTAATGGCCTTCTACGTACTCACGTATGGGTAAAATGGAAGTGATGCGTTCATTTTCGTCTAATGGCAGCAGGTTAACCATTGGTCGACCTCGTGCATTTCGACTAGCCAAAGGTATGTGAAATACTTTCAACCAATAGACCTTTCCTACATTGGAGAAACATAGAATGGTATCGTGGGTATTGGCTATCATCAGATGTTCGACGAAGTCTTCATCTTTTACGGCGGTTGCCGACTTACCCATACCACCACGGCGCTGAGCTTGATAGTCACTTAAGGATTGTGTTTTCGCATAACCACCATGAGAAATAGTGACCACTCTGTCTTCTTCTGCGATCAAATCCTCCTCTGTCAAATCACGTAAAGATTCAATAATTTCCGATCGACGCTCATCCCCATATTCTTTAACAATGGTTTCTAGCTCTTCACGGATAATACCCATTAGCTTGACTGAATCGGCCAATATACTGAGGTATTCTGCAATTTCAATCAGTTTTTCTTGATATTCTTTTAATAACTTCTCGTGCTCTAGGCCAGTTAATTTTTGTAAGCGCATATCGAGAATAGCCTGAACCTGAACAGGCGATAAATGATATTTACCGTCAACCATACCAAAGCCTACCGGCAAATCATCTGGACGACAGGCGTTATCACCCGCGCGCTCGAGCATTACGGATACGTCTCCGAGCTCCCAGCCTTGTGCCGCCAGTTTTTCTTTGGCTTCAGCTGTTGTATCTGAAGACTTGATTAACTCTATCATCCGGTCAATGTTCGAAATGGCGACCGCTAAACCTTCGAGAATATGGCCACGCTCACGCGCTTTTCGTAATAAATAGACTGTGCGACGTGTGACGACTTCGCGCCTGTGCCTAACAAAATGTTCCAACAATTCTTTTAAATTCAGGATTCTGGGCTGACCGTCTACCAGCGCCACGATATTGATCCCAAAAACATTTTCCAGCTGGGTTTGCGCATAAAGATTATTGAGACATACATCGCCCAATTCGCCACGTTTCATTTCAATGACAATACGCACGTCTTTAGTCGACTCATCGCGCAGTTCGGCGATACCTTCAATTTTTTTCTCTTTTACCAATTCAGCAATTTTTTCGATCAAGCGAGCCTTATTCACTTGATAAGGTAATTCATGAATTAAAATAGTGTCTTTGTTTGTTTTGTCATTAGTAATAACTTCTGCTCGCGCTCGAATATAAATTCGGCCTTTGCCTGTACGATAAGCTTGAAGAATACCGGCTCGGCCGTTAATGATTGCCGCTGTTGGAAAATCTGGCCCGGGGATAAACTCCATCAGCTCATCAATAGTAATATCCGGGTTATCGATTAACGCCAAACATCCGGTAACGACCTCATTTAAATTATGCGGAGGAATGTTCGTTGCCATGCCGACAGCGATACCCGAAGAACCATTGACCAATAAATTGGGTACTCGAGTAGGCATAACCGCTGGAATATGCTCTGTACCATCATAATTCGGTACCCAGTCAACAGTTTCTTTGTCTAGATCGGCTAACAATTCGTGAGCTATTTTCTGCATACGGATTTCGGTATAGCGCATAGCTGCCGCTCGATCGCCGTCGACCGAACCAAAATTACCTTGACCGTCGACCAGCATATAGCGCAGCGAGAAAGGCTGAGCCATTCGTACAATGGTCTCGTATACCGCTGTATCGCCGTGGGGATGATATTTACCGATAACATCACCTACTACACGCGCTGATTTTTTGTAGGATTTGTTCCAATCATTATTGAGTTCGCTCATCGCGAACAGCACGCGACGGTGCACCGGTTTTAGACCATCTCGAACATCGGGAAGCGCCCTTCCAACAATGACACTCATTGCATAGGCAAGGTACGATTGTTTTAGTTCATCTTCGATATTAATTGGCAGAATTTCGTTGCTTAACTCACCCATACAATATGGTATTCCTGTGTTTTACAGCGGTAATATTTACACTTGCTGATTGTTTTTTTAGTTTATTTATTCTTAGTAGCTAAATGAGACTCGAAAATAACAACTACGAATTTTACTTAATCGCTAGCTTACAAGCAGTGCCTACGAACCATTATCCCGAACAGCATATTAGTATAGCTATGCTTTCAAATTACTTTGCCGCTAGACACAGCGCTGCTATTTATTACAACTACTTATCGCTAAAGAAACTCGACTTCAGCAATTTACAGCTCTCGATGACCCATTAGGCTTCGACAAAAAAACCAAAAAGTTAAAGCCGTCTAAAGCCATTTCCATAAGGGCGAAATCATACCATAAATCAATACGATACGGACAGCTTTGTAGCCTAAAAAACGTCAATTAACCGCTTTAAAAAAGCCTAGAAATTCAAGTTTTAACGGCGACATCGATTGGAATTTACCGGTATACTGACAATCATCCAAGATTATTGATTAGAAAGAATTTTCATGAGCCAAATTGACCTAGACATCTCCTCCGCCGATCCGCAAATCGTCGACACTTTAATTTCTGCGCGATGGATCATTCCCATCAGACCGGCAAAAAAGATACTGGAAAATCACGCGATCGCAATCAAAGACGGCATTATCATCTCCATAATCCCCACAGACGTGGCCGATCATCAATTTCAAGCCACAAATCGCATAGATTTACCCCATCACTTGCTGTCACCCGGCCTAATAAATGCCCATGGTCACGCTGCAATGTCTTTATTTCGAGGGATGGCTGATGACACTCCACTTCAAGAGTGGCTGCAAGATTATATATGGCCCGCAGAAGAACGCTGGGTCGGAGAAGAGTTTGTACGTGACGGCACCCAACTGGCCATGGCTGAAATGTTACGGTCGGGAACGACAACGTTTAGCGACATGTATTTTTTCCCAAACATTACGGCCCGAGAGGCTGACCAAGCCGGCATGCGCGCTCAAGTTGCCTTTCCGGTTTTTGACTTCCCTTCGATATGGGGGCAAGACCCAGACGATTATATCCACAAAGGCTTGAAAGTGAGGGATGACTTTAAACACAACGGCCGAATTGAGTGCGTATTTGGACCACACGCAACATACACAATTAGCGACGAACCATTAAAACGAATTGCAGTGCTGGCAGCTGAACTGGACATTGGCATACATATGCACGTGCACGAAAACGCCAAGGAGATTGCAGATGAACTAGAGCGAAGCGGGTGCCGCCCGATACACCGACTGCATAAGCTGGAAATACTCACACCCAAAACACAACTTGTTCACATGACAACGCTGAACGATGACGACATAAACCAAGTTAAGGAGAGCGGCGCTCATATCATCCATTGCCCGACATCCAATTTAAAGCTGGCAAGCGGCATGAGCCCGATCCATTCGCTCATGAATGAAGGCATCAATATCGCACTCGGTACAGATAGCGCTGCTAGCAACAACTGCCTCGATCTCTTTAGCGAAATGCGTATTGCGGCACTACTGGCCAAAGCCGTTTCCAGCGATGCATCGGCACTAACCGACTGGCAGGCATTGGAGGCTGCGACGCTTGGCGGAGCTAGAGCCCTAGCCATCGACAATAAAGTAGGCTCTTTGGAAATCGGCAAACACGCTGACATAATCGCAATTGATTTCAGTCAACTCGAGCAACAACCCCTACACCAGCCTATCGCGCAACTTGTTTATACGCCCTGCGGTCATCTTGTTACACATAGCTGGGTTGATGGAAAACAACTCATGTCTGACAGGCAATTACTCACGATCGACGAACACGCGATAAAAAATAAGACAAGATCATGGCAAAATAAAATCATGAGTTCTATTAGCTAAATTACCAAACTTACATTATTTGACCAAACAGAAAAATCGAGAAAGAAAATGACAACAGTAAATGTAGATAACGCTGAAATTGCTAAGTTTGAAAAATTAGCTAATCGCTGGTGGGATAAGAACAGTGAATTCAAACCTCTACACGAAATCAACCCATTGCGGGCTAACTATATTGACAGTAACTCACCTGTTGCTGAAGCCAAGCTTTTGGATATTGGATGTGGCGGCGGCATTCTTTGCGAAGCCATGGCCCAGCGTGGAGCTATCGTTAGTGGAATCGACATGGGGCAAGCCCCTCTTTCCGTAGCAAAGCTCCATCAACTAGAATCATCCGTAGAGGTAGACTACCGCCAGATAACCGCTGAAGATTTGGCTGAAAAGGAAGCGGGGGTATACGATATAGTGACATGTCTGGAAATGCTCGAACATGTACCAGATCCAGCATCCGTCGTACGCGCCTGTGCAAAACTGGTAAAACCGGGCGGACATATTTATTTCTCCACCATTAATCGCAACCCAAAGTCTTATTTATTCAGTATTATTGGTGCTGAATATTTATTGCAACTCTTACCCAGAGGCACACACAACTACGATAAATTTATAAAGCCGTCAGAGCTAGCCACGTGGATTCGAGACGCCGGATTAAGATTAAAGAACATTACCGGCTTAACTTATAACCCCATCACCAAAAAATACCGTCTAAATTCGGATGACGTAGACGTCAATTATTTAATGCACGTTCGAAAAGAATCATCATGAACACTATCAAACCACCAATAACAGCAGTGCTATTCGACCTCGACGGCACATTGCTCGACACCGCCCCGGATTTTGCTTTCGTTGTTAACCAGTTGCGCCAACGATACGGGAAACCACCATTAAATTACTCACTCATTCGGGCTACCGTTTCAAATGGTGCCAGGGCGTTAATTACGCTAGCTTTTGAACTCGAGGAAGGAGACAGCGGGTTTGACAATTTACGACAGCAGCTGCTGGATCTCTATAGCCAACACCTGGATGTAAATACAAAACCTTTTGACGGTATTAGCGAACTTCTAAACTGGCTAGATAGACAACCACTCCTCTGGGGCATCGTCACCAATAAACCCCGACTCTATACCGACCCTATTTTAAAAGCTCTGGGTTTGAACTCTCGCTGTGCGACTGTTGTTTGCCCCGATGACGTACAGAACACCAAACCAGACCCAGAGCCATTGCATCTTGCCTGCCGCCACATGGAGCGCAATGTCGACCAAACACTCTATATTGGCGATCACAGGCGAGATATTGAAGCCGGAATAAATGCAAAGATGCGCACAATTGCAGCTAACTATGGTTATATTAGCGATACTGACCCCACGGAAAATTGGGGCGCAGACTTTCATGTGGATCATGCATGTGAGCTGATACCGCTTATACAGTCACTAACGCCACAATTTAAGTCACAATCAAGCTAACCTGAAGCGCAATAGAACGAAAACCAACAGATACACTGCGGATATTTTTCAACATGACAACAATAGACAATCAAGCTCTGTATAACTGCCCAGAAAACCTGTTAAAAGGGCGTACCATTGTTGTAACGGGAGCTGGTGACGGTATTGGCCGCTGCGCAGCGCTAACTTTTGCCAAATACGGAGCCACGATTGTATTAGTAGGAAAGACGACAAAAAAACTGGAGTCTGTATACGATGAAATAGAGAAGTTGGGCTACCCCCAAGCCGCCATCTACCCACTTCATCTAGGAGGCGCCGTCATGAAAGACTATATTGATATGCGAACCAGCTTAGAGAACGCGTTTGGCCACATCGACGGCATACTACACAACGCAAGCGTTCTTGGTGACAGGAAGCCTATAGCTCAAACCGACAGCGATGAATGGCTCGAAGTCATGCACATTAACGTGCATGCGCAATTTATGATGACACAGGCACTATTACCATTACTCGAAAAATCTCTGGATGCCTCCATTGTTTTCACTTCTTCGAGCGTTGGCCGCAAGGGCCGAGCCTACTGGGGCCCTTATGCCGTTTCGAAGTTTGCCACCGAAGGTCTAATGCAAACTCTCGCCGACGAACTAGCCAATACCAGTAATATCAGAGTTAATGCTATCAACCCAGGAGCAACAGACACCGCTATGCGTCGCACGGCTTTTCCGGCAGAAAACCCCACAAACAATCCTCAACCAATACAAATCATGCCTACTTACCTGTACCTAATGGGCATCGATAGCAAAGGTGTTAACGGACAATCCTTGGATGCCCAGACAAAATAAACAGACCACTGTCAACTTAGTGGCCGATTCAAAAGGTGACCACTCATCCTATGGTTAGGATCAACGTCACCAACCACTACCCTTCCCACGAATCAATGCATCTTTTTCCTTTCACGAAAGCGGCAACAAATTGACGACAATATGATTTTTTTTGCCGTTTTTGCCGCCAGCCGACGCAACCCCCAAAAAAAATATAATCTTTTATCAACACTTTCAATAACTTACGAATTAGACATTTGTATTGGCACAATAATCGCTTTATGAACTGGAGATTAAGGGTTTCTTGAGAGCCTTCGCTACATACGGACAAGCAGCGGCCATTATTTGAGGTTACAATTGTTATGCCAACAACAGTTCAACAATCTAATACTTTCGCTTTAAGACAAATACCGAAAGATAAAAGCCGCGCACTCGGAATTGATAAAGAAGAGCATACAAGCTTACGATTGCAACTCATCAGCTGCCTGCAAACAACCTTAGAGCTGGAACAAATTCTTAAACTCTTTTTTGAGGAAGTCCAAAATCGTATTCCCCTAGGAAGTCTTGAGTACTCCAACTCGCGAATTCAAAAAAATATTTCTTTTGGCTCGAGCGCAAAAAACAGCTGTGAATACAAGCTGGACAACCAGCAAGAACCCCTTGGGACAATTACATTTACTCGAGCAAGACGTTTCTCTGAGGCCGAACTAGAGCTAATAGAAACCTTGTTAAGATGTCTAATCTGCCCTATCCGCAACGCATTGATGTATCGCGATGCGATAAAAACCTCACTCGTTGACCCCTTAACCGGTGCAGGCAATCGATTAGCGTTAGAGAACACCTTAGAACGAGAAGTGGGATTAGCTTTACGACATACGCAGCCTTTGTCTGTTGCCGTGGTAGATATCGACAATTTCAAAGTTATAAATGACACCTACGGGCATGCTGCCGGGGACGCTGTGTTAGCCAATGTGGCGAAACAACTTTCTTTATGTAGCAGAGAAACTGACTCGGCCTACCGAGCCTTTCGATACGGCGGCGAAGAATTTGTCTCCGTATTGAACAACACCAATACAAAAGGCTCTCTGGTTGTAGGAGAACGTATTCGTTCGTCGATCGAGTCATTAAAAACACTCTACAACGACCAAGTACTTCAGGTTACCGTTAGCGTTGGCGTCTCTTCTCTTCTCAATGACGACAACATGTCTAGGTTGTTTCAACGCGCTGACAAGGCACTTTATAAATCAAAACATATGGGCAGAAATCGCGTCGTTAGCGCCGGTGCATTAAAACTCGAACCCACTGACTTAGTTATCAACTAGATCAATACGTAAAGGCGGCTAGCGCCGCGTTTTATTCGTGTGTTTGATCCCGCGATTTTTCCTTTGCTGCCGCTCAAGACTCTGAACTTCTTTCGGCAACAATTTTGGAGATTTTGGCGCTTCCATTTCGACCATTTTATAGAGTTCGACCATCTCCTTCTCAGACATTTCTTCCCACTGCCCTTGTCTTAATTTCGAAGGCAAAAATACCTTCCCATACCGCACACGTTTTAATCGACTAACCTGCACGTCTTGCGATTGCCACAATCGACGAATCTCTCTGTTTCGCCCCTCCATTAGCGCGACGTAATACCAATGATTTGCACCGTCTCCGCCACCATCGACGATGTCGGTAAACCGTGCCGTTCCGTCGTCTAGTAAAACCCCTTCGCGCAATCGTTTTAACATAGGCTCATCGATGTTACCGAGCACTCTACACAAATACTCTCTATCTATTACCGAAGATGGGTGCATCAATTTATTCGCCAAATCGCCATCTGTTGTGAAGAGCAACAAACCAGTGGTATTAAAATCCAAGCGCCCGATGGCTATCCAGCGTCCATTTTTCAGGGTCGGCAACCCTTCGAATACCGTTCTGCGACCCTCGGGATCATTGCGCGAGCATATTTCACCCTCTGGCTTGTTATATATTAATACGCGACTGGTGGCACCGGCATCTTCAATAGAAATAAGCCGGCCATCCATCGTTATTCTATCGCGGCTAAACGCACGATCGCCAAGCGTAGCCGTCTTTCCATTGACGGAAATTCGCCCTGCAGAAATGACTTTTTCCATTTCACGACGGGAACCCAGTCCAGATTGGGCCAATAATTTTTGTAGTTTGTCGCCTGCAGGTGAATTCGTCATAATAAATAGTAACAACAATTAAGAGTAACGGTGATTAGAAAAACAACTAGCGAAGAAATGACTTCCATTCGTTGTATCAGGGTTCAGAATCTACAGATTTTTCTGCGTCATCGTTTTGCTTGTTTTCGGTAATGTTTTCGGTAATGTTTTCGGTAATGTTTTCGACAGTGTTTTCGGTAACGTCTTCGATGTTGTCAACTGCATGAGAGTGCTGCAAAAAGCTAGCAGCAGTACCGAGATCACTGTCCTCTTCGGCGACGACACTTATACCTGCTTGAGCTTCTACATCATCGCCATCAGAGAAAGATGACTCTAGCTCCATTTCAGAAAGCTCTTCTTCACCAGTTGTAAGCTTCGCATCTATATCAGCAGGATCCGGTGTATCAGCCCCTTCAAGAGCCAATTCTTCATTCATGCTATCCAGATCGCGAATTTCAGCTAAGGAAGGTAACTCATCCAGACTTTTTAGATTGAAATAATCGAGAAAACCACGAGTCGTAGCGTACATTGCGGGCCGCCCCGGTACGTCTTTATGCCCCACAACACGTACCCAGTCTCGCTCTAGTAACGTTTTAACTATGCTGGAACTTACCGCGACACCACGAATAGACTCTATATCTCCGCGCGTTATAGGCTGGCGATAAGCAATAAGCGCTAGGGTTTCTAGCAATGCCCGTGAATACTTCTGTGGTTTTTCATCCCACAATTTTGAGACCCACACAGAGACATGCTGAACAACCTGAAACCGATAACCACTGGCAACCTCTTGTAATTCGAAGCCACGCCCACGGCAATTGGCCTGGATATCTTCTAGTGCCGCACTGATCACATCTTTCGCCGGACGCTCTTCGCTTTCAAACAAATCTGCCATCTGCTGCACCGACAATGGCTTTCCTGTCGCCATTAACGCACCTTCAAGGATACGCTGTAATAGTTCGCTATCAATAATGCTCATCATGCTCTTGCTTTAACGTGAATAGGGCCGTAAGCCTCTGCTTGAACAATTTCAACCAAGGCTTCTTTAATTAGTTCCATAACCGCCAAAAAAGTAACCACAACACCTAAGCGCCCTTCTTCAATCGTAAACAACGATACAAATGGCGTAAAATGATTGTCTGATAAACGATCCAAAATTTGAGACATTCTCTCGCGAGTAGATAGCTTTTCTTTAGCAATATGATGACTTTCAAACATGTCGGCTCGACGCATCACGTCACCGAGAGCCATTAGAATCTCTTTCATTTCAACAACAGGCTCAGGGCGTATCTTATCAAAGACAGGAGGCTCAGCTTTGGCTTGAAAAATATCTCGGCCCATACGCGGCACATCATCGATATCTTCGGCGGCCTTCTTGAAACGTTCATACTCTTGTAATCGCCTAATCAGCTGCGCGCGAGGATCCTCTTCGTCTTCTTCCATTAACTCGGAGCGCGGCAATAACATTCGCGACTTAATTTCCGCAAGCATAGCCGCCATCAACAAGTATTCGGCCGCTAATTCAAATTGCATCGAATCCATCATCGATACGTATTGCATATATTGGTGTGTAATACGAGAAACGTTAATATCCAGAATATCGATATTCTGCCTCTTAATGAGGTAAAGAAGTAAATCTAGCGGGCCTTCAAAAGCCTCTAGAAATACTTCAAGCGCATCGGGGGGAATATACAAATCCTGCGGCAATTGAGTCACGGCTTTGCCCTGCACTACGGCAAAAGGCATCTCACTTTGTCCAGCCCCAATTGCGCGCAACGCTTGCAAACCAAGACTGGCAGGCTCCTGTGGATCTATACCATCGACTAAATCCGTTGCCTCTCCTGACACGAACGTACCTGACTCAACAGTATCCGAACCCTCTACGCCCGCACCAGAAAAATTGGATTCCAGAGGGTTCGATAAACGATTTTCTAGCGGCGATGGAGAAGATAATTCTGCGGAAGATTGCTGAATAGTGTCAGAAGACGACTCAAGTGGCGCGGGGAACATCTCAGCATTTGATGGTAACTCAACGCTAGGCTGCTTAGAATCTACCAAATCAGATACATCTTTGCGCTCTATTTTGTCCAATTCTTCTTTCACTGTTTGTAGCGAACCTTGATTTCTAGTACCCAATTTGACCAATCGCGGCCATTCTGGACACACTTTTCAGAAGCACTGCTTCAATATTGACCTTCATTATACCGAGTTCAATTGTTCAAGTCGCGAACAGTAACAATTAATTTCCTAACTTTGCTCAAGCTGCACAGATTTATGGATCAAATTTCGAAATGGCTAACATCTCCCTGGCCGCGACGGATAATTTGAGGGACTTCGTCCACTAAATCGATAATCGACGTTGGCTCCATGCCGCAATACCCACCGTCAATAACGAGATCAAGCTCATGCTCTAGTGTTTGCCGTATATCATAAGGATCGGTCATCGGCATATCGTCGCCTGGCAACATCATCGTTACGCTCATCAATGGCTCATCCAGACCTTCCAGCAACGCCAAAGCTATATTATTTTCAGGCACCCGAAGCCCAATAGTTTTCCGCTTGGGATGCATGAGCCTTTTCGGAACTTCCCCTGTAGCCTTTAGAATAAAGGTATAGGGGCCAGGTGTATGATTTTTTAACAATCGATAGGAGCTGTTATCGACCCGCGCATAAGTACCAAGCTCAGATAAATCTCTGCAAACGAGCGTGAAATTGTGTTTATCATCCAATTTACGGACCCTGCGAATAGTTTCAAGTGGTTTCTTCTCACCCAGCCTGCAGCCGAGCGCATATCCTGAATCTGTCGGATAGACAATAACACCCCCGCCACGAATGATATCGACCGCGTGAGAAATAAGTCTTACCTGAGGGTTGTCGGGATGAATCTGAAAAAACTGGCTCATTAGCTCAATCCAAAAATTATTAATGTCGTGTCTGTGGACACGCTCTGCGCCCCTATCTAGCTTGATTAAAAACCATCATTGACCAAAAACCGACCAAACGGGATTACATCGACTCGGTAGAGACCCCGAGTTCCCGATTTCACTCCACGACGCGCCTGGTTTGTGAAAATCACTACCAATAGACGCAAGAAGATCAAACTGCTCGGCGAGCTGAGCAACATACTGTGTTTTATCTTGCGCTTGACGGCCACTAATAACTTCAATAGCTTCACCGCCCGCAGACTTAAAGTCGCCTAGTAACGCGCGCAATTTTGTGGCCGTGATTTTATAATGTAACGGGTGCGCAACGACGGCAGTCCCACCACTATCTTTTATCCATTTTACCACACACGCCATTGTTGGCCAGGTATGCTTTATGTCGCCGGGCTTACCAGCCCCAAGGTACTTTTTGAAAGCAATTTGGATACTATCGACATACCCCATTTCCACTAGAAACCGCGCAAAATGCGGACGTCCAATCTGGCTTTCACCCGCAAGCTTTGCGGCATACTCGAACCCGCCTATAAATCCGTATTTTTCTAGTTTTTTGCCGATTAATTTCGCTCGATCCATTCTCGATATTTGCTGCTGAGCAAGTACCTCTTGCAGGAAAGGGTCGTCTGAATCAAAATTCAAACCAACAATGTGTATCAAAATACCGGACCATACGCATGAGAATTCTACACCTGAGATTAACCGCATAACCTTTCCGTCAACTGCCAGGGAACGCACCCTCTCACGCACAGCAATATATCCGTCGATGCAATCGTGGTCGGTGATAGCCAATAGTTCCACACCATGTTCGTATGCCCGCTGCAGCAATGCTTCTGGTCCCAACTCACCATCAGACATAGTTGTGTGAGTATGAAAATCTACTATCAAAAAAACTCCTCGAATCTATAAAAAAAGAAATACTTCGGTTGCCACCCATCATAATCTGAAGTTATTTCAATACTACAGTAAAATGTGTCATCATTTACATCAGACTGCCTTTAAACAAACCAACAGAACCGATAGAACCTCGATAATGGAGCCGCAACCCGCGTGATTGAAATACCCGTACAGGAAAAACAGCGCAAGCCGAATATGCTGGCCAATTTGGCCTTTAATATCATTGTGCCAACCCTAATATTAACTAAGCTTAGCTCAGAAGATTATTTAGGGCCCATTTACAGTATTATTATCGCCTTGAGCTTCCCTATTGGTTATGGCTTGCACGAATATCTGCAAACCAAAAAGACCAACTTTTTTTCCGCGCTGGGCGTTTTTAGCGTCGTAATGACCGGCGGTATGAGCTTACTTCAACTTGACCCTGAGTACATCGCAATTAAAGAGGCTGCCGTTCCGGCTATATTTGGAATTATCACATTATTCTCAACTCGAACAAAATACCCTGTTGTCCGTACATTCCTGTTCAATAAAGAAATACTACAAATTGAGAAGGTCAAAGCATCGCTACAAGCACATAACACCGAGCAAGACTTTGAACATAAATTGGCCAACGCCTCAATTATGATCGCAGGCTCTTTTTTCATGTCATCCGGACTAAACTACGTGCTCGCAAAAGTCATACTGGTCAGCGAACCTGGCAGCGTCGCTTTTACGGAAGAGATTGGTAAAATGACCGCCCTTAGCTTTCCTGTGATCGCGCTACCGAGCACCATTGTATTGTTTGGTGTTCTCTTTTACTTACTTCACCACATTCAAAAACTCACAGACCTGAAAACAGAAGATATCTTTAATGAGATGTAAATAACAACATTCGTTACATAATATCATTTATTTTCTGATAAAATTCGCCTGCAATAGACTATGGAGGTGGCTCTCCTTCAAGATTATGAGCTTAAACAACTGAATGGCGTCGAATTGTCATAAATTCTCGACTAAATTTGCTTGAGCTACGGAAAACATCTTTGCAGTATTCTATTTTCTAGCTGACGATATTAAAGTCAGGTTGAAAACAGAACCACCATATAACACTGAAAAGGAAGAGAGTTTCTCTTTTTTTTGGATAAAAATTCGGTTA
>JBLHNZ010000007.1:0-25846 GCA_047623245.1 Oceanicoccus sp.
CATCATTCTTTCCTGTTGGTTTCAGTGGTAACGATATACGAAAGATTCCAGAAAAAGAGTTCGGCGTCAACTGAAAGTTTGGTAATGAAAAAGGTCGTGAAATTACCGAGCGATTAACAAGGTTAACTACCAATAGGGATTGAAGCAAAAGGCTCCGGCAGAATCAGCTAACGGCATCTGTTTTCGCTTTAATAAGGTTCGTTGTACCCTCCGCACTTGCAACTGTTTGTTGAAACCCAAGGACGACTATAGCTGCGACAAAGTATAGAACGATGAATGTAATAAAGGCCGGATTGTAACTTCCCGTGGTATCGAACACCCACCCCGCGAGCGGTACGCCGATGATCTGGATCGGAAACATTGCGGGTCGCATTAGTCCCATGGCTTGTCCAAACTTCTCGCGCCCAAATAATTTACCTATTAACGCTGCTTGCAAAGGAACGACGCCGCCCATACCGAATCCAAAAAAAGCAGCACCTGCGGCGAATAGCCATAATTCTGAACTTGCGAGCATGGCTAATTGCCCAATAATTTGTGTGACAATAGTTAGCCACAGGGCTTTTCTTGCGCTCCAGTGATCTCCGAGCCAGCCTAGTACCAATTTACCCATGACACCAAATCCAGCGCATAAAGACATGACGATAGATGCCAGTTGCAGGGAAACCCCAGAGTCGGTAATCCGAGGGACCATATGTGTTAATGTCGCACTTTGACAGCAGAACAGTAGCCCGACTGTCGTCGCTAACACCCAGAAATTGCGTTCTTTAAGCACGGGTCCGGATGCAACCGAAAGATTTTGGGCGTCCTTGCTGGAATGTTGATTGATGAGTTCGGAATCTCCGTCCGGTAGTAAGCCAACTTCCTCCGGAGAAGAAATTACCAGCCTCAGTACCAAGGGCACAACGACAAATCCGGTAAACAACGCATACAGAAGAAAACCGCTACGCCAACCATAGTTTTCAATTAAAGCCGCGCTGATAAAAGGCATAACAACGCCTGAAAAAGAAATTCCTGTCGCTGCGATACCTAACGCCATTCCGCGTTTCTTGCTGAACCAATTGGTGACCAGTTTTGCTGTCGCGAGTCCGCCCATAGCACTTGCTCCGAAGCCGATAAAAATGCCAAGAGCGAGATAAAATTCCATGGGCGTACTGACACGGCTCAAGGCAAAGAACCCCAGGGCCATTGAAATAGCGCCGGTACCGATGACTCTCTTAAGGGGGTATTTGTCGAGGGCTTTACCAACGAGGGGTGCTACGAGCGCGCCCACGGTTGCGGTAACGGTTAATCCTAGCGAAACACCGAGTCGAGAGTTGCCAAACTCGGCGGCTATCGCTTTAAAAAAAACGCCGTAGGAATAGAAGAAAAAACCAACGGCTACGAAATCGACGAAAAAGGCGACGCCAACCATCCTCCAGCCCAAAAAACGAAACTTATTTGAAAGTAGAAACAAAATAACCTTCTAGGTAAAACCGCTAGGTGCTCAGGAGAAGTTAAAAATTAGCAGATTAAAATAACATGAAGAGTTGAGTGCCACTAGATGCAAATCATGCTTTTGGAGAAAAAGATCAACGTTACTAGGTGTCGGTGTCTTTTGTAGTTCGGTAACAGACGAAAACAAGTTCTTTATAGGGAGGACATCATTGCTTAGAATGCGTATTCTTTTAAAGCAGACCAGTGTTGACTATCTATGAAAATATCCTCTACGCAATTCTTAAATCTTGGCCACCCGGTCGACACGCATCGTTGGCAGCTCCCTATCACTGCAGACTTAACGGGCGGGCGAGGTTCTTTATTTGGTGGTGCGGGGCTTGCTGCGGGTATTGTTGCTCTCGAACAGGCCACCAAAAAACCTGTTATTTGGGCGACAGGCCAATATCTTTCAATTGTTCAGCAGCCAGTAACACTCGATTTAGAAGTGTCATTACCGGCGATTGGTCGCAATGTTAGTCAAGGTAGGGTTGTTGGGCATTTAGGTGATAAAGAAATTATTACGATTTTAGGCGCTGTTGGAGAAAGGTCTGATGCGTCATCTGGCATGTGGCTTACCTGTCCGGAGGCAGCCAAGCCTGAGAGTTGTAGGCTGATAGATAGACACCATGACAGTGCCAGTATGCACGACAATGTAGAAATTCGAATAGTCAGCGGTATGTTTGGGTTTTCCGGCACAGGAGAGCCCCGTGATGACGGGCGGTCGTTGTTATGGGCTCGGATGCCAAAAGTTGAACACGACGCGGGTGCCTTGGCAATTATCGCCGATTATATGCCTTCTGCACTGGGCAGCGCGCTGGGTAAAATTATGCATTGCACGAGTATCGATAATACGATTCGCTACGCCAACCGCGCCATGACTGAGTGGGTACTATGCGACAATCGTATGGAATTTGTCGGTAACGGCTTTGCTTACGGTACAATGCATATGTGGAGCGAACAAGGTGAATTGCTAGCGACTGCGAGCCAGACTATGATAGTGCGTACCCCTGCTGCAGAATAGCCTAGTGATGCGTCGAGAACATGGGTCGAGAGCAGGGGAGCGCGGGCTCGAAGAATTAGTGTTGAGACGTTCCACAAGCTGAGAGATGTATAACAAACGATACAAAATGCGCACAATAGAATTTTCTATACATCGCAATTCGTCACCATAAAATAATGATAACAATGGGTGCCATTCGAAAGGGGTCGGCATTTTCCAATTTGATTCGAGGTTTATCGATGGGTAATACAATTCAGGTGGCAGTTTTTATTGGAGTAACAGCGCTGATAGGATGGTTAACCTATCGGCAATGCCGCGGAGTTGCCCGCGTCAGTGATTCAAACAAAGAGTATTTTCTTGCTGGTAACGGTTTGTCCTGGGTGTTCATCGCCGGCTCTATAACCTTGACAAACTTAAGTACTGATCAATTGGTTGGCATGAACGGTAACCAGATGTTTTTGCTTGCATGGTGGGAGCTAGCTGCCGTGGTGGGCCTGCTCATTCTCGCTACTGTTTTTGTACCTATCTATTACAAATACAACTGCACAACAACGACAGAACTGTTGGAAAAACGCTATGGGAGTAAGCATATCCGCGCGATGGTCGCCGTACTTTTTTTGCTAGGTAATGTGTTTCTGTATTTACCTATTATGTTGTACACAGGTTCATTGTTCATGCAGTCGATGTTTAATGTCGATATTCCCATTGTACTTATTGCCAGCGGTTTCGCCGTTGTTGGGTCGGCGTACGCCATCTTTGGTGGACTTCGGGCGGTGGCTGTGTCCGATACCATTAGCGGTATAGGTTTACTCACCTTAAGCTTGCTAATTGTCTACTTGGCTCTCGATGCTATTAATTTTGATTTTTCGGGTATTCCTGCCGAACGATTAACCATGCTAGGTGGCCCTGACACCCCGATACCATGGCCTACGCTTTTTACAGGAATGATCTTTATTCAGATCTTCTACTGGAGTACTAACCAAACTATTACGCAGCGCGCCATGGCCGCGCCAAGTGTCAAAGAAGCTCAAAAAGGTGTCTTTCTTGCAGCGGCTATTCGCCTCATAGTAGTCCCGCTTATTATTGTTGTACCTGGCGTCTGTGCCTATCAACTTTATGGAGATATAGGCGATGCGACCTACGGCAGAATTGTCGGTGATTTATTGCCTGGTTGGTTGTCTGGCGTTTTTGCAGCCATGATGGCAGCTGCCGTTTTGACCAGTTTTAACAGTGTTTTAAATTCTTCGGCGGCTCTATATGTGTGTGACCTACACGAAAAATATATCAATGAAAAAACCAATGTGCATAAGTTGAATACGATTATTTCTATTTCGTTTGTCATCTTGGCAGTTGCTCTGGTACCCGTTTATGATGGTGCAGATAGCATCATAAATTTGGTTCAGCAATTAAATGGGCTACTGAGTATGCCGATTCTTTCTGCGTTTATTGTTGGGTTGATGTTTAGGAATGTCGATGCTGGGGCGGTGATAATTACGGTCGCTTTTGGCATCGCTTTGTATGCGGTGTTCACGTTTGTTTGGACCCCAATCCATTATATTCACTTAATGGCAGTCACGTTATTTGCCTGTATCGCTTTGGCATTGTCGGTTAATCGGATTTTCTACGGAAAGACAGCCGAGCTCGTGTTTTTTCAAGCAAAACCTGAACCGGCGCCTATGAACGGATGAGTGCGAATTGACGTGAGCAGATATTGATAATAAGTGCGCGAAATTATCTTTATTTGAAATAACGTGACAGAAATTATCGGTCTGGAAGCCAGTGCTTTGAGTTGTGAAATTCGAGCGATGACTTCCAGCCGTTATATTTAAACGTCTCCTTTGAAAACTAAATAAACTCAATAATATCGCCGCATCCCTCCTGCGGCGCAATTCGAAGCTGGCCATTCTTTCCTTCAGAAAAATGAATTTCAGCGTCTTTGAGAAACTGGTAAGTATCCGCTAAATTTTCGACATGAAAACTTAAAACGCAAAAGCAGGGTGCCGAGCGCGGCACAGTATTAGCCCCATATTCAGCTGCGAAGAAACGTTCTGTCATAAAGATTAACGGAGTTTTTCCCGTGTCTACTTGTAAGTAGTCCTTTGTACGAATAACAGCAGCCTCTCCGAACAATTTTACATAGCTGTCTGCCGCGGTATCAATGTCGGAGACAAGCCCTGTGATCGAGTGAATTCCGGTAGCTCCGTTTAAGTGATGCACCACGTCATCGGTAAAAAGTTGATCGCGGGAGTGATGCTGACAGATAAACATGGGGCCTTGTGGGAGTTCAGTTGGGTCGATCATAATAACGGTAAAACTGACTTCTACGTTTCCTGCGGTTGTCGACGCTGTGCGTGAAAAGGTAAATGGGTTGTTTACAGTCATGCCATTTTTTCTTAAAACGGCCACAGCACTCTCGGCATTTTCGCTCGCAAGAGCAACAGCGTAAGCACCTTCTCCGTTTAGTAGACTATTTGCGAAAGCTGGTTTGGGAGCGTTATCAGAATCGACCGCTATGATTTCCACATAATCCCGTGCATTTAACATGATGCATCGATTGGCTGTCCCAAGACCTTTGTGAACCGATTTTGGGGTTAATGTGAAACCGAGTTTCTGCATCTTAAGCGCTGCAGCTTCCAGATCGTGGACGGGGACCATTGTGTGGTCGACGCTGCTTATATGTCCGCTCATAGTTTTCACTCTCGCTGCGCTTTCTGTGGGTGAAATTACACTTTTGGTGTGTTGATGAAAGTAACCATCAGTCTTGAAAATAACGTTCTAACAAGACTCCGTCTACCGAAACGCCAGCTTTATTGGATCGACTTTAATGTCTAGCCAAACGCCATTAACAACATAGGGGTCACTGTGCAGCCATTCATTCAGCTTGTCTCTGGATTCAAAGTCCATATATAACGTCGAGCCTATCATCTTACCATGATCATCCAATATGGCGCCCCCTGCGATGAATTGGCCGGACTCCTCCAGTTGTTTGGCTCCTGTCAAATGATCTTCGCGAACTCGCAGACGTCGCTCCAGTGCTTCTGGGTCTGCACCGTCGTAAGCTGTTATCATGAATTGCATGGCATTCTCCGTGGATAGTTTGTTTTCATTGGTACTGAAAAGTGATTTTGCTGCGCTGGCAAATTAGGATCAAGGTTGTTTGTTATCTTAATTAATTGTCAGTAAAGGTGAAAGCCATGATTGGGACAAAATCAAACCTCTATGATGAGTTGATAATGATGGCATTTTGATTTTTCCTGTAGAGTTGTTTCTATTAGCTATACCTGTGCTGAAGAATTTCTTGCGTTGCCCTAATCACAAAAAAAGTGGAGGAGTGGAGCGTTGGTTACTGAGAATCGACCCCGTCAGTATTGGGTTTAGTGTGTTAAAGTTATGAGCTGGACTAGTCAGTGCCCATCCAGAATTTCGTCTTTGCGAGCGAAGCGCGGCAATCTCATGGTGCAGAGTGACCATTATTACCTGCATTGGAGCGGCCTGCAGGAGATTGTCGCGCTACCGCTCGCAACGAAATCGTTAAAAAACGTCTATTTCTGGATGGGCACTAGTTAGTGCTATTGACGTTAAGTTAAACGCATTCATATCAACCGGATGTTCGTTTTACGATTGAACAATCGCGGGGCGACGGACGACACGCTGTCGCCGCAAAGCGCTGGGTTTTTGTTGTACCGAAAAATCGAATCGCGAGTTTAGTTTCGTTAAAATTAGCACTTGAAATATGGCACTTGATATACAGCACTAAAGATACAGCACTAAAATTATAGTGCTTAGACAAAGCTCTGAAGATAAGCAAAGCGGAAGAAACATGAATTTAGCGATAAAAAAGGGTTCGATAACAATGAAAGAGTACGATTACATCATTGTCGGCGCCGGGTCTGCTGGCTGTGTGTTGGCTAATCGGCTAACGGCAGATGGAGAACATAGCGTATTGCTTCTCGAAGCGGGGGGCAGTGATCGAAACTTGTTTATTCGGATGCCTACCGCCTTGTCTTATCCAATGAACGATAAGCGCTTTAATTGGTTCTTCGATTCCGAACCAGAACCCTCGTTGGACGGACGTTCTCTACATTGCCCTCGAGGCAAGGTGCTCGGCGGTTCTTCCTCCATTAATGGGATGGTCTATGTGCGAGGCCATGCTTGCGATTTCGATGAGTGGGAGCAGTTAGGGGCGAAGAACTGGAGTTATCGCGATTGTCTTCCCTATTTCAAGCGGAGCGAAACCTGGATCGGTGGAGGTAATGAATATCGAGGCGGAGAAGGCCCCTTGGCGACGTGCGCAGGTAATGGCATGAAGCTGAATCCTTTGTATCAGGCTTTTGTAGATGCGGGCGTGGACGCAGGATATCCCGCAACGGAGGACACCAACGCTCAACAGCAGGAAGGATTCGGACCGATGGATATGACCGTTAAAAACGGTCAGCGTTGGTCGGCGGCCAGCGCTTATCTGGATCCGGTGAAAAAACGCTCAAATCTTACGATATTAAGTAAAGTCTTTGTGCGCAAACTATTATTGGATGGTAAGCGAGCAGTAGGTGTCGAATACGAAAAGCGTGGCGGACCAGTGCATGTCAAAGCCAGAAAAGAAGTGTTGTTATGTGCCGGATCAATTGGTTCACCGACTTTGCTACAACACTCGGGAATCGGTCCGACTGACGTATTAACGAAGGCAGGAGTTGCCACGGTACACGACTTGCCCGGTGTCGGTGACAATTTACAAGATCATCTGGAAGTCTATTTTCAGTTTCATTGTAAGCAGCCAATCACATTAAACGGCGAGCTGGACTTAGTGAGTAAAGGCTTGATTGGAGCGCGTTGGTTATTGTTCAAGAATGGTTTGGGCGCGAGTAATCATTTCGAATCGTGTGCATTTATTCGTTCCAGGGCCGGTTTGAAATGGCCGAATATTCAATATCATTTTTTGCCCGCGGCAATGCGTTACGATGGAGCTTCAGCGATAGAGGGGCATGGATTTCAGGTTCATGTAGGGCCCAATAAGCCGAAGAGTCGCGGTCAGGTGAAAATAACGAGTAGTGATCCCCGGGATAAACCGAGCATATTGTTTAATTATTTACAACACGAGCAGGATCGAGAAGATTGGCGCCGTTGTATTCTTTTGACTCGGGAAATAATCAACCAGCCGGCGATGGATCTGTATCGCGGCGGTGAAATTCAACCAGGTATCGATATTCAATCGGACGAGGCTATTGATACTTGGGTGAAAGAAAATGTCGAAAGCGCCTATCATCCCTCCTGTACTTGTAAAATGGGTGCAGATGACGACCCGATGGCGGTGGTCGACAGCCTCTGTAAGGTACGTGGTATCGAAGGCCTTCGAGTAGTGGACTCATCGATTATGCCCAGTATTACCAACGGTAACTTAAACGCTCCAACCATTATGCTGGCGGAAAAAGCGGCGGATATGATTATGGATAAGAAACCGCTCGACGCATTAGATGTAGAGCCTTGGATAGACCCGCAGTGGCAACAGCGTCAGCGACCGAATGTACCGCGAAGAGTGACCGAGAAGTAAACAGTTCTATGCGTGAGTTCTGGTTGTGCAAGGCCGAGCTTACTGATTAAAATTATTAACGGGAAAGTTGGATGAATTTCATTCTATTAGTTGCCATCGGTATCACTTTGCTAACTTCAGTCGTCATTGTTGTGCGCTGGGGGAATTTGATTTGCGAGGGTAACTTACCAACTAATTTATTTGCCTTTAGCGCCATATTATTCACTTCAGGGCTGGATGTCGGCCTCATTATGTTTCCGCTCACCGAGTTTCCTCAATATGAACAAGACGCTGCCTATGGTTTTGCCAATCCCCTCGCGGTTGAATTTGGGATGTGGGGTTTTTTGGTGTGGGCATTTTACTTTCTTACTACGTTTTATTTTTGCAAAATCGAGCCGCATGTTCGACTTTTCGAAATCCCAGCGGTGAAATTTGTTAATAACTTTGTCGTCATCGCAACGTGTGCGTTTACTGGATTTTTGTTTCTGAGTTATTTGCCTACATATGTCGAGGGAATAAGTGCGGTAGCTCAATACGGGCTGGTTGCGGCTGTGGTGTTGTCTGCAGTTTTTTCCAGCAGCGATATAAAGTACGTAAAAATTCTCAGTATAGCCTCTACGTGGCTGTTCTTCGCTTTGATTGTGCTTATGTGGGGAGCTACAGATATGGGATTTGTCGGCTTTGGCATTAGTGCGTCAAATCTGGGCGAGTATTTCAGTAATATTCATCGATTTATTGCGCCTATCAGCGAATTGCATGCCTTCTATTTGTTCTGGTGGTTCTCGTGGAGCATTATGATTGGACAGTTTGTTTCTCGTTTTCTCAGTCCTCTAAAAACCTGGCAACTTCTGCTCGCTTTGCTGGTGATTCCTTCAATTCCCATCGCAGTATGGTTCTCCGTGCTTTATCACTACCATGTTTATGCCTTGGAAATTAGTGAAACACTCAAGGCGTGTCTCGTTATCGTGGGCGTGATTTTTGTGATAAATTCTTTGGACTCCCTCATACGTTTGTATACTGTTAGCTTAAAAATCACGGCACAGGAAATAGGTCAGAAAACGTATGTCGTGGGGAATACCCTGGCAATGCTAACCCTGATTTTGCTCTATGAATTCACTCCGCTCAAAATGGAATGGGTGGGATTGGTGGTCATCGCTCTTTACAGTGCCATTTACATGCTCTTGTATTTGCGGCGACAGACGTTGGCCGAGGCGAATTGGGCATAAGCCACTGCGGTGTTAATGCAGTGGCTTCACTCAATTCATTTGTGCCATGTAAACGCTTCAAACGCCTCGTCAACCGGCGTATCAGCTAAGTGGTTGATATAATTGCTCAGCACTTTTTGAGACACGCCCAAGACGATTTCAAGCAAGTGACGGTTTTCATAGCCAGCCTCGAAAAACGCATTTTGAGTTTTTTTACTGAGAATTCCCCGTTCACGCACCAACTCCAACGTCGTTTCATGTAGCTGTTGAAGTTTTTCAGTAGGCAGCTCTCTACGATTTCGCAATGCTTCGTTTATGTTGTCGTCGACCTTCATCATCTTGGCTATACCCGTATGGGCGGGTACGCAGTAGTGGCAATTATTTTCTACATTAATCGTTTGCCATATGACAGTTAACTCATCGTTGTTGAAGCTTGTGCCCTGAAATTTTTTGTGCAGGATCTTGTACGATTCGAGTACCGCTGGTGACTCGGCCATTACCGCGTGCAGGTTCGGAATCATGCCAAAGGCCTTCAGCGAATCCGACAATAATGCCTGACTCTCTTCCGGTGCGCTCTCAATCGTGTGTAATTGAAATGTCATTGTCTTTTCTCCAACATGCCATTGTTCAGGTGTTGTTTGCGCGAGGCATTAGCCAATTAATTGAAATTGACTGTCTATGCCTTCGTCTCGAAGGGGTATAAGCGCTTGATAATCTTCTGATTGATACCAACCTTTAGCGTCTTCCCTGCTCGGAAAAGCAAGGATAACTTGTACCTGATAAGCAAAATCACCATGTAAGTTTTCTACCGGCCCCTTCGCCAGAACTTCTCCGGAGTATTTCGCTAATGTCGGTGGCACGGAAGCACCATAACGCTGGAATTTTTCGTTATCTTTTACGGTCAGTTCAACGATGATATAAGCAGTCATTTGAATCTCCTGGTTTAGGTTTGATCGACCGCACTAACGGTCTACGTTGCGCCTTTATTGGCTTGACTGAATAATATAGAGGAGTAAAATAATTGACAATGCTCAATAATTACAATTACTGTTAAGAAAATATGAACAATCAAAAGCAGCTTTCACGACTGATGGTTTTTAGTTGTGTCGCGCAAAAACGGTCTTTTACGCAAGCGGCAAATGCGTTGGGCATCACCAAGTCTGCTGTTAGTCAGCAAATAAAAGTGTTGGAAAGTGAAATGGGTGTTCGGGTGCTCAATCGAACCACGCGAGGGGTTTCTCTGACCGCATTGGGCGAAAAGCTGTTTGCCCGTTGCCAAATTTTACAGGACCAAGTGGAGTTGGCCTTTTCAGATATTGCCGATGCTGGAGAAAATCCGAGTGGCCGTTTTGCAGTCACTTTCCCCCATGGCTTAGAGTCCGCTGTGGTGATACCTGCTATTGAACAACTCTGTCGAGAATATCCGGGGTTAGAGCCCGATTTGGTGGTCAGCGACGGAAATTTGGATCTGGTCGAGAATAATCTCGATGTCTCCATTCGCGCAGGGGAGTTAGCCGACAGTAGCTACCGAGCACTGCCTGTGGGTACTATAAAAGAAGTGTTTTGTGCGACGCCTCTTTTTCTGAGTCGCTACGGAATGCCTAAGAACCCTGAAGACCTAGCTCACTTGCGCTGGATTTCAACGTCGTGGCAGCGGCAAAAAATGGCGGTGCATGAGGTTTTAAGTAACGAAAAGTCCATACTTAAATTGAAGCAATTTGCGCGCGTCAATACCTTGCCTACAGCACTTGAATTAGCGATGCGACATTTAGGCTTTGTATTACTACCGGATATAACAGCGCGACCGCTAATCAAGTCTGGCGAGCTAATTCATATTGTCGATAATATTATTGGCCCGCTTTGGCCGGTTTACACCGTGCATGCTTATCAAGCTGAGAAACCCGTTCATCTTACTCGCTTTCATCAATTGGTCTGCCGATATTTTGCTGGTGCGTTGGGGCCTTAGTATTTACAGCGATAGTTTCGAGATGAGATGGGTTACGGTTAATCCCGAAAAACGACTGTATATCGTCCATAATAATGTACAGGCAAGGAATCAGAATAAGCGTCATCGTTGTCGAAAATAAAATGCCGAAGGCTAAAGCAATTGCCATCGGCATCATTAACGCGGCCTGAAAACTCGTTTCGGCTAGCATGGGTGATAAACCAATGAAAGTTGTTAGAGACGTGAGTAATATTGCTCGAAATCTTGCGGTTCCTGCCTCGACGGCGGCATCCCTCCTCGACACGCCAGTCGCAACAGCTTTGTTAACATAATCAACCAGAATAATACCATCGTTAACAACCACTCCGGTTAAGGCTATTAAGCCCATTATTGAGACGCTGCTAACCGCGTACCCCAGAAAATAATGCCCAAGCAGCGCGCCGATCAAACCAAAAGGAATGACTGCCATAACAATGAGTGGCTGGAGATAGGACTTAAGAGGGATAGCCATCAACACATAAACAAGCAGTAGCGAAATAGCAAAATTTCTCCCGAATTCGGAAATGGTCTCTTGTTCTCTTTCGCTGGCTCCAGTTTTGGCCATCTTTACTGTTGGGAATTGGCTTTGCAATAGTTGGCTGAAGTCTTGATAGACACTTTTCGTGATACTTTCGGGAGTCGTAAGCAATGTATCGACGTTAGCGGTTATTATTACGACTCTATCGCCATCCTGACGATAAATTCTAGTGGGAGCATCGTCGTAAACCATGGTGGCGACTTGATCAAAGGGTATTTCGTTTCCCGTTGGCGAACGAATCCACATAGCTTCGAGATTACCTACCGATTGACGTTCACTTTTTGGATAACGCACCATGACTCGCGATTCACTCCGGTCGCGGTTAACTCGCTGGGCTTCGACGCCGTAAAATGCTTGTCTGACTTGTGTCGCCAGAGCCGCCTGAGTTAAGCCAATCGCCTCGGCGCCTTGCTTTATTTGTAGTTGCAATTCTCTGGGGCCGCTCGTCTGCGAACTTTCAATTTCGTAAACGCCATCGTAGCTGCGTAAATGAGTCATTAGAGCATGCGCTGCATTTTCAATTTGGCTGGTGTCATTGGCCGACAACTTGAAAGACAGAGCGGGCCCGCCGGTTCGGCTTGCAGATCGAATTCGCATTGAAGTAGTGCCTGCAATATCGCCAACGAGCGATCTCCACTTTATCGCTAACTCCTCGGGATCGATATCATCATTGTCGCCCTTGTCCAATTCTGCCACTGCAATCACCGTGTTCTGAGGTGTTAAAACAGCCATGTTGTTACCGACAATATTATTTTCTATATTGTATTTTTTGCTGACGCTTGCACCCGCTTGAAGCAAGGTTTCACTTAATCGTTTCGCGATCGACAGTCCCAATTCTTTGGGTACTCCCTCAACAAGCTCAACTTGAGCATGGATAAACTTGTCTGGAACCGAAGGTGAGAATACATAACGAATAATACCGCCTGCAAACATGCCAACGACAATGACAAGCACCCCAACAAAAACCGTAACGGTCGTGTAACGGTGTTTAATCGAGTAAATGACTAACGGTCGGTACCGATTGTGAATCAGACGACGCAAGCCATCCGCGGCAGCTTTTTGGATGGAATGTAAGAACTTTGTAATGCGCCAACGAGGAGGCGTTTCTGACATGTGTGCAAGATGCGCGGGTAGAATCAACTTTGACTCTACGATGGAAAAAATTAGGCACAGTATTACAATCCATCCTATGACACGGCTAAACGCATTAAAATCGCCGCCGGAAAACACCAACGGACCAAAGGTTGCTATGGTTGTCAAAACGCCAAAGGTGGCGGGAATAGCTACCCGTTTTACGCCGATAATGACATTGTCGATAGACTGACCGTGTTTTTCAATCTCGGTATATGCACTTTCTCCAATGATAATTGCGTCGTCGACGACTATACCAAGGACAATGAAAAAACCGAAAATACTCATCATATTAACGGTCAAATCGAATCCTGGCAGCGGCATTATCATACCTGTTCCGAGAAAGCTTACCGGGATGCCTACCATCACCCATGCCGCCAGCTTCAATCTCAGAAAAATCCCCAAAACGACGAAAACCATAATGGCTCCTGCCATCAAGTTGCGGGTCATTAATTCGACGCTCTCAGCAATAAAAACAGAAATATCCCCCCATGTATCGATTGTGATGCCAGCGGGTAAGCCACTCGCTTTTTTGTCGACATATTCTTTCGCGGCACGGCTCACTTCAAGTTGGCTTTGGTCGCCCACAGCGAAAACTTCGATCATCACGCTGGACTTGCCGTTAAACATCGAATAAAAGGGAATGTCGATGAAGGTATCTCGGACGGTGGCAATATCACCCACTGTTATTCGAGTGCCGTCCGGGCGTGTAATAAGAATAATTCGCTCAAACTCTTCCCCACGGTAAGCTTGACCGATCGTACGAATGCGGATGTCGCCACTACCACTTTCTATTGCGCCACCTGACAAATCAATGGAGCTGGCGCGGATAACAGCAGCGACCTGATCGAGTGTTAACCCATACCGCCGTAATTGCCTTTCGGGAACCTCGATGGCAATTTCTGTGGGCAGAACGCCTTGGATATTTGCTTTGGCTATTTCCGGTAATTGCAGTAATTCGTCTCGGACTTCCTCTGCCAATTGTTTCCGCGTACGATCATCCATGTCTCCGGAGATTTGAATTCGCAAAACAGCTTGCTGCCAACTCGACGGAGTGATGATGGGTTTTTCCGCCTCCGACGGGAATCGACTGATGGTCGATACGGCTTGCTCAACTCGGTCCATAACGGTTTCGACTGTGTAGCCATCGTTGGTTGCGACGCGAATTTTGGCAGAGCCTCCCTGTTCCGTTGCATAGGTGTTTAATTCGGCGATGCCTTCGACATCTTTTAAGGCGGCCTCCAGTTTTAGTAAAATTCCTTGTTCTATTTCTTCTGGAGCGGCGCCAAAAAAAGGCACGGTAATACTGATGTTAGTCACCGGCATACGAGGCTGGGCCTCTTTTTTTATGGTCATTAAAGAATAACCACCGACAATGATTAGCACCATCATCAACAAATTAGCGGCGACGTGATTGCGCGCAAACCAGCTAATTAGTCCGTTGTTCGCGTTAGGAGTCATTATTCTCTCCCTTTTTTACAATGCGAACGGGAGTTCCAGGCAAGGGATTTTCGATAGGTGTTATGCAGATTCGATCACCGGGGTTTAATCCTGAATCAATGTAGGCATATTCGGAATCTGCGTAACTCACACCGACAATACGAGACCGAATTCTCTGTTCCTTATCGATAATCCAGATGACGTTACCAGGTTTGAGCATATGGCGTTCAACCCGGTAGACTTGTTTTAACATTGTGCCGGGAATCGCCACATCGACAAAGGTGCCTATTCTTAAAGGTTCAGTATCATCTTTTGAAATTAATCCGTAGGGATCCTGCACTCGCGCGACGGCGAAAAGAGTTCTTGTATTTGGATCGAGCACGGCTTCAGTACGAACCAATTCTGCGGGCCATGTTTGCTCATTATCGACTACGGAAACCAGTACTGGAATTCGGTTGGAATCCGACGAATTGAGGGTGGAATAATGCATGGGTAAATCGATTTTTTTGACTTGGGGAGGGCTCAGAGGTAACCGTACCTCTACATAGTCGACAGCGAATACTAGTAGTAAAGGTGTTCCAGGGCTAACGTATTGGCCAAGATTTGCTTGCTTGTTTCGGATCAGACCGTCGTAAGGCATACGAATTTCGGTTCGTTCAAAATCTCCGGTCGCGCGAATGACCTGCGCCTCGGCGGCAACGACTTCAGCCTCTGCCTTTGTTAGTTGTGCTTTTCTGAACGATAAAGAAGATGATTCGGCAATATTAAGATTCAAAGCTTTCAGCTTTTCGAAATCACCACGTTCGTATTTTGATAGAGACGTTTCTTGAGCGAGCTGTGTTCTCGCTCTTACGAGTGAGGCTTCAGCTCGTTTAAGTTCAGCTTGATGGTTACGTGGGTCGATACGTAACACGACTTCTCCTTTACGGAAAAATCCACCATTGAGAAAGTGCTCCGATACTTCAACTATTCGCCCGGGAACTTCCGAAACTAACAATGTTTCAGTGTGGGGTTCAACCGTGCCACTGACCGATACTTCAATTTTAATGTCCTGCGGTTGCACAACGAAACTATTGACTAGTAAGGTCGGCTGTTCTACGGAAACTTGTGTTGCTTTTGGCCGGGAGGAAATCATTGTCCAGGCGACTGCAATCGAACCAATTAAGATGAGAATCGGTACACCGATCTTCACAGAATACTTCATATCTGATTTACCTGTAGTAAAGGCTCGTATTTTCGAGACTGACTGGTTGATTCTTTATTGAGAAAGTGCATTCGATACTAGTTAGTACGCGATGACTAATCAATACTCTTTCATTACTATCGGTTAATCCAATATTGTCCTCTGCAAAATCGGCGGACAGGTAAAATGAGGTAAATGAGATCTAGATCGATTCATCTGGTTGGATAATCGCTTGGCTTAAGGTTGGATTGGTTTATGACGAGATAATAAACGTTGCATGAAGAATAGCTAAACTCGCGATATCGATTTATATCGGTTTTTTCTCTAAAGAAAAACCTCTCGAGCTGCGTTTTCGCCGAGAGGCTTTTTCATTGCTGATACTGAAGTTCCTAGCTAGAGCCATCCAGAAATAGGCATTTTTCAACGATGTCGTTGCGAGCGGTAGCGCGGCAATTTCCTGCAGACCGCTGCAACGCAGGGGACGATCTACACTCTGCACCATGAGATTGCCACGCTTTGCTCGCAAAGACGAGTTTCTGGATGAGCGCTAACTAGTCTTTAAGTACGCGGTCCTGCAGGTGCGTGTTTTGGCAATTTAGGAAGCGCTCCGATTAGCCCATCTGGACGTGCCTTTTCGAGCATTCTTTTATAGGCGGGGCGTGCAATAATCTTTTCTTTCCATAGCGCTATTTTCGGAAACTGAGCTTCATCGACAATGTTTAATGACGTGGCCACGTTCAGTGGAAACATCATCATGATATCGGCTGCAGAAAAATCTGCGCCGCCAAACCACGCGTTTTTGTTCAAATAGTTTTCGGCAAATTGCACAGTGGCTTCTGAGTCAACAAGGCGAGATCGTTTGGTTGGAGGCTCTTTTAACCACGTTCGGTAGTCGGAGAATAGACGCGCCGCAAGTGAGCCTTCAGCGTAGTGCATCCACATAAGATAACTGGCGTATTCATTGCTAGCGACGGGGGGGTGTAATTCGTCGGGAGCGTAACGACCGAGAAGTAACTCGATGATGGCGCCGGACTCTACCAACACCTGTTCGCCTAAAGTTACAGTGGGTGCCATAGGCATATCAGGATTGATTGCTTTGATTTTGGCCATTGAAGCGGCTAGGCTGCCGCGTTCAAAAACAAGGTTGTAAGGTAAGTTTAATTCTTCCATGAGCCATACCAGGCGTTCTGATCGCCGGCCTTCAAGATGGTAGATCGTTAATTCGGGCATCACTGTTTTAACAGAGGCTTTTTCCACCGCCTCGGCGTAGGACGTCGAGATCCAAAAGAATGATATTGATACAAGGGCGAAAAGGATGCGTAGTTTATTCATTATTGTGCTCCATGGTTGGTTAATTTCGTATTTGTTGCTGTATCTACATTAACGTGCATTTGTCGAACGCTAGATCAATGTTTGTTGTGCGCGCCTAGTCGGCGCTGCAAGCACTTAAGGCATGCACTAAATTATTGGTTTTCGGCTGGCTGACTACTCTCTGCGATGATTTGTGAAATGACGCCACCCAAAACGGTTGGATCTTGAGCGCCGCTTACTTGATATTGGTTATTGAAAATGAAGGCCGGTACCGCGCTAATTCCTCTGTCGATGAAATACTGTTCTTTTTCCCGCAGTAGTTGCGACAAGGTCTCGTCTGCCAGTGTTTCGTTAGCTTCGTTAAGAGTAAAGCCGTTTTCTAGCGCGATTTTTATTAGTACCTCAGGATTCGATATATCTTTTCTTTGTGCAAAGTACGCGTCGAAAAGGGCCAATTTTAATCCTTTTTGAGCGTCGGTTCCTTCTGTTTTCAGCAACAGCTTGTGGGCGAGAAACGTGTTGTAAATACGCGAATCACTGTGCGTATCGAATTTTACACCTTCCGACTCACCGAGCTCGCGCAAATTTTTTCGATTTGCGTCGATGGTCGCTTGGTTTGATCCGTATTTCTCTGCGATGTGCTCGTTAACGTTTTGGCCTTCGGGTGGCATAGCTGGATTTAGTTCAAACGGCTGAAAAGTGATTTTTACATTCAGTTCGGGAAATTTTGTCAGTGCTGCTTGAAGGCGCTGGTAGCCGATAGTGCACCAAGGGCAGACCACGTCGGAGACTATGTCGATATTTAGGATAGGCGCTGTGTTTTCGTTCATTATATTTTTTTCCCGTTTTGCAGAGGCGTGTTACTTGTAGTGTAAGCCAATGAAAGGCCCGCCGTTTCTTGGTTCTAAGCATGATAGCGATGGAATGGAATGTCTTCACAAAATCCATTTTCTATCGGTTTCGGCTCTATCGAACCTCGTTATCAACCGACAATAGCGAGCATCGCGAAAGAGTCGGGTGCTGCGATCGTCAACGTCTTTGGGGTAGGTGTTCTAGGGCCCTTAAAGCTGGCGCATAGGTTGCCTCTTGTAGAGATAATTCACGATCTCAAAAGGCAAACTGTTAACGTGCAGCAGTTTACATCTTCCCAAAAATAGTGATAAGAGGGTAAAATCACTAAATACTTTTGTTGGAATCGCAATAATGGATAAATTAAAAACGATGCGTTACTTCTGCCGGATTGACGAAACGGGCAGTTTTAGTGGAGCCGCTCGCTTAGCTGCCGTACCTGTATCAACGCTGTCACGCAGTATTCAGGCGCTCGAGCTGGAATTGGGTGCTGAATTGCTGCGCCGTAGCACGCGGCATGTAGTGTTAACGGAAATTGGAAAAATCTATCTAGACCATTGTAAAGATATTATTGCTGCCATTGACCGTGCCGAAGGCCAAGTGGGCAGTTATCAGAGTTCTCCGTCGGGTGTGTTACGTATCAGTGCCCTACCACTGTACGCCGAGGTTCGGCTTCTTCCTATTCTCGAGGAGTTGCAAGCTAGCTACCCCGACATCGTTATCGATCTTGATTTCTCTAATCAAGTAGCAGACCTTAGTCGCGACGGTATCGACATAGCTATCCGTGGAGGCAGTATTCCCGATGAGAGAGTTATCGCGCAATACATCGACGATAATACGCCGTTATTGTGCGCGTCCACAGAGTACTTAGAGAAGTATGGCGTGCCGGAAACAGTAGCGGATTTATCTAACCATAAGGCGATCTTGTACCGGGCGCCTGGAAAAGTATTGTATTGGCAAGTTGAGGTCGGTGGAAATTGGTCTTCTGTTGAAATAAAAACCGCGTTAATTAGTAACGGTGGTCGAATGTTACAGGACGCATTGTTAGCGGGAAAAGGAATGGGCTTGTTTCCGCGCTGGTGCATGGAAGACGCTCTCGCAAAAGGGGACATCGCTTTGGTGCCATTGCCGGGAAAAATTTCTACTTCCCCCAGTCCGACAACAGGCATTTATTTATTGTATCAGCGGCCGCAGTACGTAATTCCCAAAATCAAAGTGGCTGTGGATTTTTTACGGGCGCGTTTGCAAACGATTTAATCATCGAGTAACAGCACCGTGCCGGCTCGTATAGCGATAGTGGTTAGTAGCATTATAAATGCCATCACCACTCAATCGCACGATTAAGAATTGATTCTTGCGCGGGCTTTTTTTCTATTTTAGAATGAGCGTTCTACAATGCGCGCGACCGATACTTATGCCTCGTCCTAAAAACTACAACGAAAAAACGGTACTCGATGCCGCTATGCTATGTTTTTGGCATAGGGGATATTTTGCTACCAGCATGAAGGACCTGCAGAGGACCACCGGTTTAACGCCGGGCAGTATATATAACAGCTTTGGTTCCAAGGACGAATTGTTTCTCCGCTCTTTAGATCATTATATCGATAGAGTCGTTTGTGGCCGGGTGCAACGTTTTTTGATCTCGGGTGACCCTATTGACGGCATTGAGAAGTATTTTATCGATAGCTTTCGCGCCCGTGTAGATGGTGCGAAAATCGGGTGCCTGTTGGTTAATACGTCGACCGAATTAGGCCCTCATGAAGAAATCGTTCGGGCGAAGGTCGCAGCTGGCATTAAAGTAGCAGTTGAAGGCATTGCTAAAGCGCTAGAACGTGCAGAGGCTAATGGTCAGCTGCCGGCTGGCATCGAACCTAAAACTCATGCAGCGCACCTTGGCCTGCTAATGAATGGCATGTTGGTCAATAGTAAGGTCAAAGGTGGAGGGCAGTGGTTGTCTGTTGCGATGGAAATTGTAAAAAACTTGTTACATTAATCCGTCGAACATCTACGGTTTCGGCGATTTTTTTCTGTTGACTAACTCTGCACGCTAAACGATGAGCTAAGGCTTAGAGAGACATTTTGATCGAGATTCGGTACGTATCTGGGCAGTAGTACACATAGGCCAAACGGCCTTGTTCAATAACTTATGACAATGCATTACTTTTAAATGAATGGATGGGATTACTTATGACAACAACATTTTTGCTAAACCGTAATGAGCTTTCCGAGACGGAGTTCGTCACTGACGCTAGCGCAACTGAGGCCGAGCTGTCTGCCGGTCAGGTACTGCTGAAAGTCGATACGTTTGCATTTACTGCCAACAATATAACTTACGCTGCAATGGGTGACGCTTTGCGCTATTGGGAATTTTTTCCTGCCGCTGACGGCAAGGGAGTTGTTCCTGTTTGGGGATTCGCCGATGTACAGGCCTCAAAATGCGATGGAATAGAAGTTGGTGAGCGTATCTATGGTTACTATCCTATGTCGACGCATCTTGTGGTGACGCCAAAAAACATTAGTTCGATGAGCTTTGTCGATGGCGCCGAGCATCGTCAGCCGCTCGCTCTAGTCTACAATCAATATCTGCGATGCGCGACAGACCCGCTATACAACGCCGAGACAGAATCGCTACAAATGTTGTTGAGGCCGTTGTTTACGACATCATTTCTATTGGATGACTTTTTTGAGGACAATCAGTTTTTTGGCGCCAATACGCTTGTATTGACCAGTGCCTCGAGCAAAACGGCTTTGGGTATGGCCTTTTTGTTAAAGCACAACCGTAAAGACCGCGAGCAAAACTATGAAATTGTCGGACTGACTTCTCCCGGTAATGTCGAGTTTGTTGAAAGTCTAGGGTGTTACGATCAGGTTTTGAGTTACGATCAGGTCGATCAGTTAGATTCGAGTATACCGACAGCGACGGTAGACTTTGCAGGTAACGGAGAGCTATTAGGGCAGTTGCATGCCTACTTCAAAGATCAGCTTCAGTACAGCTGTCTCGTTGGCGCATCGCATTGGGATCAACGTTCCGGTATGCCTGCGGAACTGGCAGGACCTGCCCCTGAGATGTTTTTTGCTCCGTCGCAGGCAGCGAAGCGCGTTGAGCAGTGGGGCGGGCAAGGTTTTCAGCAGCGTCTTGCCAAAGTTTGGTTAACTTTTGTTACCTATGTCGACGGATGGATGGCAGTTGAAAAAGACGCAGGTCCCGAGGCGGTCGAACGGGTTTATCAGACTGTGCTATCTGGGGATTTTAGTCCTAAAACTGGCTATATACTCTCTATCAGCGACAAATAAGGCTGTTTTTTCGGATATGCTAAATGGGTTGATTCCTGTTGGACGGGTCATGAAGCTTACAGAGAGTTAGATATTAAACACGCTCATGTTGCACTGCAGCATGAGCGTGTTGTATTATACTGTCTCACAGGGTCGCCAATAGAGGAATTGATATGACTGCTCCCATTTATGATTTTGAAGCCGAGTCGATCAGCGGCAAAACAGTGAAGTTGAGTGAATACGAAGGCAAGCCTATGCTGATCGTTAATACGGCAAGTAAGTGTGGCTTGACTCCACAATACGAAGGGCTGGAAAAACTGTATGAAGAATACAAAGACCAGGGCCTAGTGGTACTTGGCTTTCCCTGCAATCAATTTGCGGGACAAGAGCCTGGAAGTGAAAGTGACATTGAAGAATTTTGTCAGCTCAATTATGGTGTTACCTTTCCCATGTTTTCCAAAATTGATGTCAATGGTAGAAAAACACACCCGATTTTTCAATACCTGAAAAAAGCCAAGAAAGGATTTATGGGCTCCGAAAACATTAAATGGAACTTCACAAAATTCCTTATTAACCGCGATGGTGACGTTGTCGAGAGATTTGCACCAACTGATATACCTCGATCCATTGCGAGGAAAATCAAACCATTGTTATAGCGTTTCTTACAAGATACGGAATATCCTGTGAAGTCCTTCGTTATGCATTGATCTGTTCAAACGAAAGGTTTGAAAAAGCCTTTCTAGTAATTTCACTCTCTCTATTCAGATATTCTAGTTTTCTCTATTGCGAGTAATTACCGCTCTCTGTCTATCCCAATTTTAACTCTAATTCGTATGATCGCCACATTCCAGCAATTCTGCTGTAAATGGCCTGTATCGGAATAGGCGCTTAGCTATACGTTTTTTTGACTACGAATGCCCCCCGTTAGCAGGTAGCTAGGAAGGTTTTTAATGGCCCTTAATCTCGTGTCCTAGCGCCCGAATTGGGTCAAATTTGACGTACGATTCGATAGACGAAAAATAGTTGTCTATGATCTATAGAGTCAATTGCTAACGTCTTGAATTTTTTTGAATCAATAGAATGATGGTCGCACATGTGTGCTTTGTTGGCGGCATCGAATTCTGCGCAGCAATATGAATCGATCCCTTTGTAGGATGTGGTGTTTCTCACGACCATACTTTATACTTTTTCTACCTTCAATTCATTAGGGTACTAACATGTCGTCTAATTCTATGACAACAAGTGCAATGACATCAAATACAGCGATAGAAAAGTGGGACGTATCTCGGCTTGCAGGAGAGATTGGCGCAGAAGTGCGCGGCGTTAACCTTGCGCTAGCAGGTGAGCGGGAGATTGCCGAAGTCAAACGCCTAATGAATGAACATATGGTCCTTTTTTTTCCTGGCCAGAATTTGACGGTCGATGAGCATGTCGCCTTTGGTGAGCATTTTGGAATACTAGAAGGCCATCCTAATCTCAGTAACGCCACGGTGCATCCAAAATTATTTGAGCTGGTCGCGAGTAAGGGTGGCATTGCGGACGAGTGGCATACGGATCTTACTTTTCAAAAAGAGCCAGCCCTGATGTCTGTTTTGAAAATGGTGAAGTGTCCATTAAGCGGCGGAGACACGATGTGGTCGAATCTCTGTGCAGCATTTGACGCTCTATCCCCACCAATGCAGGAGATGCTAACAGGGTTGACTGCGTTGCATGATGCTCATCCCCATGGTCACCCAGAACAAATGGCCATCCATCCAGTTGTGCGAATTCATCCCGAAACCGGCCGCAAAGCACTTTACGTAAGTGAGCATTTTACGAGACGAATCGTCGAGATGAGTGCTGTCGAAAGTGATGCCTTACTGCGTTTCTTGACCCAGTGGGTGCAAAATCCGCGGTTTACAGTTCGTTACCACTGGACTGAAGGGACCATAGGTATGTGGGATAATCGTTGCACGCAGCATTATGTGCTCAACGACTTTTCAGAGGAGAGGATAATACAGCGTGTTACTATTGTGGGGGATCGTCCCGAAGGTGAAGGGTCGCGATGGGCTCCGTGGACGCAACAAGTTGGACGCTCTGCGATGAGTCGCCACGATCGCCAGCTCGGCAGCTTTTTGAATTCTCGGAGTACTGAAAGCAGAAAATAACTTTCAACTGGAGGTTTTTCCCAGTCATTGTCAGGCACTTTTGTATCGGATGCGGATTTTCTGCAAGAGAAAAGTTGGAATGTTGTGGTTAGGCTGCAGTAATGTACTTGTATTTTCAAGGAGCTATTCGTCGAAATATTTACCACAGGTACATGCGTAAATTTGCAAAATCGTAACGAAGGAAAATGCTTTAAGGGATGTTGTGACGCAATAGGTGAATTTTTTGCGCTCGAAGTTCTGCGCTATTAGCGCTTTTTTTTATTTTATGGTTTTGCATTAGGGAATTTTTCAAGCGTATCGTTTGCTTCGTACCATTCGGCCTTCGCGTCGTAAAAAGCGTGATAATTAACCGCTTGTGTGATTTTCGTATCCAGAGTCCCGATTCTTAATCGCAGTTTCCCGGGAATTGATTTTCGATAGCTATATAGAGGTGAGCCACAATGAGAGCAAAAGGAGCGAATTTTATCGGCCGATGATTCAAACTCTTTCAGTAGCATATTGTCATCGATTAGCAGAAAGTAGGCTTTATCGATCACCATGTTCGCACCAAACGCACTGCCTTGCGCTTTGCGGCATTGCTGGCAGTGGCACATGGCTATTTCCTTCTTTTCTCCGCTATAAGAATAAGATATGCCACCACACAAACAACTACCTTGAACGCTCATTTTATTACCCGTTAATTAAAAATGCTCAGCATACAGTAAGACACGTAAGATAAAGATACGCTTTGAAAAATAGTGGGAATTAATGGAGTCTATATGAAAATATTTAAGTACGGTGCCGTGTCATTGATGGTTGTGGTTGCAGCTACCTTGGTCTTCCTTTTTAAAGGAGATTTATCTAAGGATTATGTCGACGGGAAATATAGCAATGAGCTTTCACAGTTTTTGCTAATGACTAACGGTGCGAGAGTGCATTATCGCGACGAGGGTAACAAAGCGGGCTCTGTCATAGTTTTGGTTCACGGTTCGAATGCGTCTCTTCATACATGGCAGGATTGGGTTGCCATTTTGGGAGATCAATATCGCCTGATCAGTATGGATTTGCCCGGCCATGGTTTGACCGGGGCTACACCTGATGCCGACTATTCTTCTCAGGCGCATATCGAAACTGTTAATGCCGTGGTCAGTCATCTGAATATCAGCAGTTTTGTGTTAGGGGGAAACTCGATGGGTGGAGGTGTGACGTGGCGTTATACCTTGCAATACCCGGAACAAATTAAGGCAATGATTCTTGTCGATTCAAGTGGTCTACCGCAATTTTCTCGGACAGAGGGCGGTGAAGTGGGTGATGCAGGAAAAGATTCAGGTGTCGAGAGGGGCGACGTGGAAAAAAAGGACGGTCCGATCATATTCTCGTTAATGCGAAATGCATGGTTTAGAAACATTGCGCAATATTTAGATCCTTATTGGTTAACGAGACAAGGAGTATTGTCGGCCTACAACAATTCTCCCGTCGTAACGGAGGAGCTGATCGATAGGTATTACGAGCTGGCTTTAAGAGAGGGTAGTCGTGTTGCGACGTTGAGCCGCTTTGCGAGCTACGATAGAACAAATAACAAGACCGTTGATCCTTCTCTTTTGGCTTTGCCCACGTTGCTGATGTGGGGTAGGGAAGATGCCCTAATACCCGTGTCGGTGGCTCATCAATTTTCAGATGTTCTCGCCAATGACACTCTGGTGATTTACGATGGTGTAGGCCACGCTCCTATGGAAGAAGTCCCTGCGCAGTCTGCCGAAGATGTGGTGGCTTTTTTGAAGGAGCTAAATAATTGAAAACGACTGCCAGATTTGTCTCTCTATTAAGGTTGCAGAAAAATAGAAGCGTAGGGTCTTAAAGATAGACGGTTTGTATACCCTATTTTGAGCTCGGGAAGAGATCAGCATTTTCGGTTGCTGTATCTTGCCTGTCGATTGCGCCTATATCCAATACGGGTGAAGCGTCTATATGCTGAGCATCCATCATTTGAGCCACCCGCTGCAAAGACGCAATGATCATCGTTTGTTCCCAATTCTGTAAGTCGCCAAATTGTCGCGCAAAATGTTCCTGCAACGGCATGGGTGCTTCTTTTAGTTTCTCGGTGCCACTGTCGGTTAAATACGCGTGCACTTTACGTTTGTCTTGTTCGGAGCGCTCACGATACACCAGTTTTCTTTTTTCGAGGCGGTCTAGAATAGTGGTAACTGTTGCCTGGCTAAGATTTATTTCGTTGGCCAGCTGCCCTATCGTGACTTGTCCCTTGTCTTGAATTGATTGCAAAAGCAGAATCTGGGGCGCAGTGAGTCCAGTCGTTTTAGACAAATGTTTAGAGTGGAGGTCCGTCGCGCGAATGACTCGACGAAGGGATACCAGTACTTCTTTTATGCTGTTCAATGTCATTTCCTGAGTATGAGCCTACGAGTAACTACTATACCAAAAATGTTATCCGGTTACACAAGTGACTGTAGCTGGATCTTTAAACGCGGCTAACATTGGACCCGCTCAAGGCAATCTTTACATGCGCGGACTTAGCGTCGGCGCACTCGGCACGAAGGGTCTGGCCTCGATTGGAGGCTGGTTCAGTTGCTGACTCCACCTTTTTATAGGCGTCATTCTATGGAATCATTTATCACTACTCCGGCTTCGGTTGATCTCGAGCATAGTTAAAGCGCTCTCGTGAGCTGTTGGATAAAAAGCATTTTCATGATTTGACTGACTTGGTGGTTGGTTGCCTTGTGGCCAGCTCTGACAATCGCGACCTGTTGTACTTGTTGGTAGTGAGTCAGCGAATGCTGCTGCGTATTCCGGA
>JBLHNZ010000008.1:0-23262 GCA_047623245.1 Oceanicoccus sp.
AAATTCTCTTCGTCTTCATTTCCGTAGATCGAGTCAATCAGTTCTCCGTACACGGCTTCCACCGATGCTGATAATGCAGAGCCATTGGCGCTGTCAGATTTTAGATTCGCGGAGTCAGCAACTTCAGGCTTTTCGGAAAAAGAGATCAACTCATCGTCTTCTTCCAGTTCCACAATGTCGCCATCGTCACCGAAATCATTTCCTGAAAAAATGAAATTCTGTATGTCCGAGAAAACCTTGGAATCTATTGTCGGGTTTTGGTGTCCAGCAACTTGATCTAACATATCTATTAAGGCGTCATTTGCAGCCAGTGCAAGCGAGAAAAAATCTTCACCGACTGAATCGTGTGCTGCGCCTCTAGTATAAAAATGGGCAACCTCTGACCCCATTTTTGCGGCCGCGGAGAGGTTTACAGCAATAGCATGTTCGACAAATCGACCTATATCATTTCCACACTCCCGTAATTCAAAGGAACTCGATCCCGTTCTTTGATATTTCGAAACTTTTTCGGAAACGTCGCTAACAATATCAAGGCTGTCGCCCAGAAAATTATTCAGCGCTTCGGGGGGAATCCCGCCGTCTTCAGATCCATCGTCCGACACAAATTCTAGACGATCGTCGCAATTTTTTTCGATTAACTCAATGTATTCGGCTGCTCCCAGAATTTCCTCCAAAGGGCTACTTCGCAGTTGAGATATACCTGCAGTTATAAGATTCAGCCCCACTCCCAATAACTCTACAATGGGCGTATCAACTTTTATTTGTCGAGCACGCAATTCCCTAACCATGCGTTCAATTGGTGTAACCACCTCTGCGACCGGCATAATTCCAGCCATATTGGCACTGCCCTTTAGGGTATGCAGAGCGCGCTGTATGTCGTCAGTTAGTTCCGCAGGCCCAGCCAAGTCTTTGCAATGACTTATGAAATCTTCAAGAATTTTCGCGTGGGATGTCGCCTCAGCAAAAAAGATTTCTATCAGCTCTGCATCTATTTCAGGCTCTTGCTTTTCTTCGGAAACATTTTGCTCAGTTAATTCTACAGTACTGCTTTCAACAGCCGGTTCATAATGTAAGCTCAAGGGCTCAATAGGATTCTGTTGATTCGATAATATATTGGCACAGTTAATAAGATGCTCGATTGGGAGTCGATCAACTGGCTGTTTCAATTCAAAAGCGGTTACTAATCCAGGGATTCTTTCTACCACCTCGTCAATGAGATCAAATCGTACATCGTCAATATTAATAGAGCCATCGCTAATACGATTTAGCATATTTTCAATCGACCACGCTAGATCACCAATATCGGTGGCACCAACCATTCTTCCACTACCTTTTAAGGTGTGGAAAGCTCTTTTTACCGTCAACCGCGACTCTTCATCTGACAGGGTCATCTTCCATTGCGGTAAGAACTCCTCAATGGCTTCGAGTACCTCGCCAGCCTCTTCGACAAATATTTCTACAATCTCTGGGTCGACCTCATCCTCTTCTGTTTCTCTTTCCGTTTCCTTTTCCGTTGTTTCGGTTGCGGCCACATTTTCGCTATGGTCCTCCACAGCTATTTGGGTCAAAACGGGAACATCAACAAACCCAAGATTTTCCTCCCTTCGTTCTGTTTCTGCAGATTCGTCTAGTTGAGCAACGTCAACTAACACAGGCACTTGAAGCCTGGTAATCTCAGACACGTCCTCTACCGTTTCGACGGTGTTTGAATTGTAGTTATTACTTAGCTCTTCTTCCGTTAGCAGCTGAATTGGGTAGCCTAATTCAGTGACGCTTTCCGAAGCCACTGCCAATATTGCATCGCTTTCCGATTCGGCATCGTCAAGCAGGCGCTCTAAATAGTAATCGATGGAAGTGATGGCATCGGCCAAGGTATCGAGCTTCTGCCATTCTGGTACTTGTCTATCATGCAATAAGTCTTGGCTTACAAACAGGCTACACGATCGAATTACATTAGCAGCTGTAGTTAGAGGGACCTGTTCCAAGCGCTCATAAGTACTATCGAGTAAACGCGGTAGGTGAGTAAGCGTATTGTGATTCCACTGCGTCGCGACAAATTCGATAATAGTTTCTTTTGCCTGCTCAAGATTTTTTCTTGATTCACGGACTATTTCATCAAAAGCGTGATCAAATTTGTATGTAGTATCATTTATGGCGCCAGAACTGTCGTCTTTTTCTTCAATACTCGAGACTATTTCCGATGAACTTAACTCTTCTTTCGCCGATAATATTTTTGCCAACACTTCATCTAGACTGGAAGCATCAACCGGATTTCCCAATGCCACTAATTTTCCAATGTCTGAAAAAGCCTCTCGGATAAACGTAAGAGTCTTACCCATACCCAGAATAGACATTGTGTCGCATACGCGACGCAAGAGCGGTGATACCTCGAGTAATGCCGATATATCTGTCTTCGCGATATTAAGTTTTTTTTCAATGCTGCTTAGCTCTTGAGAAAGAGCGTTTACAATGCTACGCAACACAGCATCGTCGGGCACCTCAAATGAGTCAGCTCCCAACTCACCCTCGCCAAGCAAAGATGTCTCAAGACCGTATTCCTTTCTTATTTCGTCAATGTAGCGGGAATTGGCATTACTGCGCGCCACATAATAGAGAAGATTTTTAATGAGTTTTTCAGGAGGTGCTTTCAACAGTGCTGACTCACCGTTGTCAATAATCAACTTTATTTCTCGATCGACCTGCCTCAATAAGATCTTTATTGAAACACTAGTATCGATAGAGCCATTCAACAGCCCTTCCAAAACAGCTATACATATTTTCCACAAGGGCTGTGATAGGCAGCCATTTGTTAGTTTTGTTAGACGGGCGCATACCTTAGCCAGATAATTAACATTTTTCTTTAACTCGCGATTCCTAATCAATCCTAGCAACGCGATTTGAAACATTTGTCTGAGTTTGTGCGCTACTTCTTCTAGCTCCACACCGGTAACAGCTAGGCCTTGATTTTCGTTTACTGTTGACTGCCCACTCATATCCGGCACAAACAGAGCAGTTTCCGATAAGAGACTCTCTCCTCTGACCGACCTCAGATCGTTAAGCACAGGAAGTAATGCCACCGGCAATCCGTGCCGTGATTCCCTTACACGTTCAAGGTAGAGAGGTAATTGTGTAATGGAATTTCTCAATACGAACAAAGCATCATCAATATGACTGTCGTGAATTGCTCCTTGCAGTAAGGCATTCACCACGCCTTCCATTTCTTCGGCCAGTAGTGCAGCGCCAAAGAACTCAACCATCTTCAATGTACCTTGTACCTGATGGATATGAGTCAGACAAAAACGCAGTTTGGAAATATCGCCGCGATTACCGATATAGCTTTCAAGTTCCTGCGAAGCTAGATCAAGTGTCTCCCTAATTTCCCCGGCCACCCATTCCAGCGCGATATAATCTCGACGCTCACTCATAGTATTTTAACCTTTTGGCATTTGACGCTATGCTCTTCGATGTGCCGCATTTATCTGCTACACGAACATCACATACTGCACATAGCCGACTTAACATTTGATATAAGATTGCACTAGATTATCGGATGTCCTCTTCACGCGTGCATTGTTCCATCCGATAACCTCACCCGGCCCAACCATAAGAAGGCCTCCCGGCTTCAATTTTTCAACGAGGTGGTCCAGTACAATATGCTGGCGTTCACGGCGAAAATAGACAAAAACATTCTGACAAAATATTACGTCCATTAGAACTTGAGGCGAGTCTTCGTATAACTGTACATTACCTTGCGAAAAACACATTCTCTGTTTTAGCTCACTGACAATTTCAGCTTCCTTATCACCACATTTCGAGAAATATTTTGATCTAAATACCTTTGGCAAATTTGCACTCTTTATCAGTGAATATCTACCTTGTCTCGCATCCGCAAGCGCTGACTGACTAATGTCGGTCGCAAATACCGCAAAGAAAACCTCAGATTTCAAATAGTCAACAGCTTCGGTCGCCAGCATCGCTAAAGAGTATGCTTCTTCTCCTGTAGAACACCCAACACTCCAGATATCCAATGTTCGGTTCTGTTCCTTGCCTATCAAGACTAGCCTGTCTAACAAAAATTTTTGTACCGACTTAAATGAGTATTTCTCGCGAAAAAAACTCGTTTCCTTAACGGAAATTCTGTCAACTAATTGCATCCACTCAACGACGCCTTCTGGAAAATTACGGACTTTTTCAAAGTACTTTTCGTAGTTGTCCGCGCCAATCTCACGCATTCGCTGCCTGAGACCTTTTTGCAAAATTGACTTATGCTGTAAAAAGCTAATTCCCGTACGCTCTTCCAATAAATTCTGCCAGCGAGCGTACTGATCGTTGGTTAATTCCTGGGGCGCCTCATAAGCCCAAGACGTCATCGCCCTCTACTCCATTTGCAAAAATATGATTCGGATAATTTATTCAACCGCTGCCAGAATTTCTTCAGGTTCGTCATCATAACTATTTGACAGACTGGGCGCGAACCCGGAAATCTCTTCGTCAGGCAGCTTAAATCCAGCCACCGACTCGCGTAATTCGTTCGCCATTCCAGCGAGATTTCCAATGGATTGTGCCGTGGCCGTGGTACCTGAAGAAGTCTGCGTTGTTATTTCCTGGATAACGTTCATTGTATTGGAAATATGACCAGCGGACGACGCCTGTTGCCGAGCAGCATTTGAGATATTTTGAATCAATTCAGCCAATTCCTGCGAGACTGTTTCGATTTCTTCGAGTGCGGTTCCCGCGTCCTGCGCTAGATTAGCACCGCGCACAACCTCCGCGGTAGTTTGCTCCATCGAGATAACAGCTTCGTTGGTATCTGACTGGATTGTTTTGACCAATGCTTCAATCTGTTTTGTCGCCGCAGACGATCGCTCAGCAAGTCTCTGAACCTCGTCGGCTACCACCGCAAATCCGCGACCTGCGTCACCAGCCATCGATGCCTGAATAGCGGCGTTTAGAGATAGAATGTTAGTTTGGTCTGCAATATCGTTAATAAGTGAAACGATGTCTCCGATTTCTTGAGACGACTCACCAAGACGCTTAATTCGCTTTGAAGTTTCCTGGATCTGTTCGCGAATGTTATCCATTCCGCGAATAGTATTTTGAACCACTTCTGCACCTTTGTTCGCTATTGTAACCGACCTCTCCGCTACCGCCGAAGACTCTCCGGCGTTCGATGATACTTGGTCAATGGTCACTGCCATTTCGTTAACGGCAGCAGAAGCACCAGCAATTTCCTGGGCTTGATGATCAGATGCCTCGGCGAGGTGTAGCGCTGTTGATTGCGTTTCCTCGGCAGCTGACGATACTTTTACAGCCGTATCATTAATTTGCGAGACGAGTACTCTCAATTGGTCGATCGTGAAATTGATTGAATCGGCGATCGCACCAGTAAAATCTTCAGTGACCGTCGCAGTTGTCGTTAAATCACCATCTGCCAAGTCAGCCAATTCATCGAGCAAACGTAATATCGCATTTTGGTTCCGCTCGTTCATTTCATCGGTTTCAGCCAAGCGTTGCTGGGTATTTCGAAAAGTTTGAATGGCAATGACCGCACCCGAAAATAGAATAACAGCCACACACAATAAAGCCGTAAATACGGTGACAGATCGTTCGCTTTCTAAGGTGTTAATTTTATCCGCTAATTTGTTGGTTGCCTCCATCATCGCGGGTGAATTTACAACGATCTCTTCTGCTGCTTGTCGAGCTTTTAATAGATCCGGTGAAGCCTGGAAAATTTCGTCGACTGACCCACTCACGAATTCGAAAATTTGATTGATTTCTTGTAGAGACGCTCTGGCAGTGGAGTCTGTTACTCTGGAAATTTTAAGATTGTCGTTCCCGTTTAGCATTCCATCAAGAACAGAACCAAAAAGGCTCGCGTCACTGTTAAATTGATCCGCTGCCTTTGTTGCAGCGTCCTGACCTTGCAACATTTTGTCGACATTGTGCGCAATGCGTTCTGCTAGCCAAGACTGACGCTGAGCAACAGCGACCTGCTGTGAAGAGGCCCCACGCTGTATTAAGATATCTACGACATTATTATATTCGGACTGTAATTCAGGAATTGCATCATTCAAGGTCTTGGCAACCTCATGCAAAAATAGGATTCTTTCACGGTTTTCGACAATAGTTATCGCCGCAGAATCAATGTTGCTCCACAGACTACCTAGTTTAGTCAACTCACTGCCCAGCATCACTCTCGGAGATTCAAGCGATGGCGTGCCATTTTGTAGTACACTGACGGCTTGGCTAAATCTACTGCGCGCTTTTGACAGCTGGTCAAATGCCTCTGCCTCTCCCGCTGTCGCTTGTCGGGAGCTGGTGGAGATTTGTTGCGACAGTATTCTCAAATCACCTGTCAACTCAAGATACTGAGCATCTTTCCCGGAATCTCTCAATACAATATAGACATTGACACCTAAACTGATAATCCCTAAAACCATTACAAGGAGGAACACACTTATAGTTCGGTTGGCAGGTAACCTTCCCGTTACACTTCTCGTTTTCGCGTTCATGCATGAACTCCCAGCTAAACATTTAAAATTAATTAATGGTATTTATTAAAGAATGACGTTATAAAATTTTATAAAAATTCAAACACTTCGACACTTGATCTTTTGCTGTACTTCTAAAAAAAGCCCATAATTAGTTAGACGCCGCATTGTAAAAGTCGGAATTTTGCGCCAGTTTGAAAGGGCTAAATACCGACCAAGTAACATTGTTGTGCCGATAGGAGCCCATGAGGAATGCTTTGAACATAGCCACTTCTGCCGGTGTTTCTTCTGAATAACTATCGACAGGAATATGCTGCATACCGAAAACTTCACTTACGATGAGCCCGCTATACAATTCACCAAGCTCCATCGCCAAAACACGACGTTTATTCCGATTGCCCAAGCTACCGTCAAAGAACCTTTCCAAATCAACCAATGGCAATAGACGGCCACGGACGTTGGAGACGCCGCGAATCCAAGTTCGAACACTGGGCAGTCGCGTTGCTGCCGGTTGGGCTAAAATTTCAGCCACTTCATTCAGCGGCGCAACAAATCGGTGCCCGCCAAGTCGAAAACCTATACCGGACCAATGTGGCACGATGTCGATTTGAGAAGGTAGACCAATCGCGCAATCAGCACTTCGTTTAGCGATATCCACCAATGCGGCAAAAGGATCCAGGTGATCAGTCATCATCATTTTCCTTTGAGCACGCTAAATCAATTATCTTTCGAGAGAATAAGTTCGACTTTCGGGTTGGCCTATTTTTAACGCGGGTTATTTCAATAGTCATAAATCGCACACTGTACTCTGCCCCTCAAATGCTAATCCAACACGTCAGAAATAGCGCTGATCAAGGCTTTCACGTCTATCGGCTTTGTTAAATAACCTTTGGCTCCTTGACGCTCACCCCAAAGGCGATCTGTCGCTTGGTCTTTCGTTGTCACAATGATTACAGGAATATGGCTTGTAGACGCATTTTTACTTAACTGCCGAGTAGCTTGAAATCCATTGAGCCCAGGCATGACAATATCCATCAGCACTAAATCCGGAAGACTTTCTTTGGCCTTTGCAACACCATCTTCTCCATTCTCCGCAGTGATCACGTCATGCCCGAGCTTACCTAGTATGGTCGCCATTTTATGCGTTTCAGTCGGCGAATCGTCTACAATCAATATCTGAGCCATAACTCCTCCACTTATAAACACGTCAAATGCGCATCTTTTATTGTTTCTGTTCTCATCGGTCGGTCTCATAGATTCAAGCAGGCCCTATGTTCAGCAGAAAGTCATCACCCTTTACCAACATGCGTTTCAATAGCACCTAACAGTTCGTTTTTGCTAAAAGGCTTGGTCAAGTATTGGTCTGACCCAACAATCCGGCCTTTTGCTTTATCAAACAGACCATCTTTGCTGGACAACATAATCACAGGTGTTCCTTTAAATTCACTGTTGTTTTTTATCAAAGCACAGGTTTGATAGCCGTCGAGGCGCGGCATCATTATGTCGACGAAAATAATATCGGGCTTTGTGTCAGCAATTTTGGCTAAAGCATCGAAACCGTCAGTAGCTGTAACGACCACACAGCCTTCTTTTTGCAGTAGCGTCTCTGCTGTACGACGAATCGTTTTGCTGTCATCAATCACCATTACTTTCAAATTTTCAAATTTTACGTCCATACCCTCGACCTTTTATTAGAATGGCTGTTCCTTAACTTTGGAACCACTGTTTTGTTCAACATTAATATGCACTTTTAATATTTAACATAGTTTCAAGCTTTTCGCCATAAACCCCAGATAAATATAGTAAATTTTGTTTTCGATAGCGCCAACAATGGGATTCAACTCACGCTTTTGGGAAACCACAACACTGAGTAACTTAATAATCTTTTAGTATAGAGCCCCATTACAAAACCGCCCAACTGGAAGTGAAAAGCATTTTTTAGAAATAAGCCTTAAATACAACACCTTAAGACTTTCTATCGAGAGCAGGCATGTTCCTGAAAGAAACGCACACCGCGACACTCGATCCACAAACCGAAACCTGTATCCTATGGTATATTCGGTTATAGACCGGCATTACTTCATTAAAATAAGGTAGAATCCAGACAGCCTCTCGCAAATTAGTTGTTTGAGAGTGAGTCCTTTCAAGAAACAAGAGTTTAATTATGAGCATTCGTATCGGTGTGGTCATGGACCCCATAGAATCAGTCAACATCAAAAAAGATACCACACTAGCCATGTTGTGGGCAGCAAGCGCTCGCGGCTGGACAATTAGCTATATGAGGCAGCAAGACTTGTATCTGGATGGAGGAGAGGCAAGAGCCAGAATGCGACCTCTCGAAGTTTTCAAGCCAGATACAATGAACGGTAATGAAGAGTTCTATCGGTTGGATGAAGTAGAAGATACCGCCCTTGCAGAATTGGACGTCATCCTGATGCGCAAGGACCCACCTTTTGACAATGAATTCATATACAGTACTTATATTCTCGAAGCGGCCGAACGTCGAGGGACATTGATAGTCAACAAGCCCCAAAGCCTGCGCGATTGTAATGAAAAGATCTTTGCAACACAGTTTCCTGAATGTTGCCCCCCCTTGGTTGTGAGCCGCGACGAAGGAATTCTAAGAAGATTCCATAAAGAACACGGTGACGTTATTTTCAAACCTCTTGATGGCATGGGAGGCACATCTATTTTCAGAGTTAAGCATGACGATCCTAATCTTGGAGTTATTCTGGAAACACTGACAAATTTTGGGGCAAACAGCATCATGGCTCAAAAATTCCTCCCGGCTATTACTGATGGGGACAAGCGTATTTTGCTAATCGACGGAGAACCGGTCGATTATTGTCTCGCTAGAGTTCCAGCAAAGGGAGAGACACGAGGTAATTTGGCTGCGGGCGGCACGGGTCGAGCACAAGCACTGTCAGAGAGAGACAGGTGGATTGCTAAGCAAGTAGGGCCCGTTGTAAGAGACAAAGGCTTAATCTTTGTTGGTCTGGATATCATCGGCGAATCACTTACCGAAATAAACGTTACGAGTCCAACCTGTGCGCGGGAAATCGACAATCAGTTTGGAACCGATATCGGCAGTTTACTAATGGATTGTATCGAACGAAAATTATCCGAAAACAACTAAATGGAGTAGATAAAGGAAGGCTGCCAAGAAAGCTATCCAATGTGTCTTTTATCTTCCTAACTTGGTGCTATATAGAATTTCTAAATAAAAATACTGTGACAGTTTAATTTCTAAGCCGATAATTAACTGTCACTTATGGTTTAAAATATCTAGCAAGGATTAGTCTCCAAGCCAATGGCCGCTACCGTCAATAACTACTCAGCAGAGCTGTCTTTAACGCACGACCGCCTAGGCTTTGCTTTTTGTGTTGCGCTCGCACTTCATGCCGCATTCATCTTAGGCGTAAGTTTCAATCGCGAAGACCGGTCACTTGCAGCCACAAAGCTCGAAATAACGCTCGCCCAACACCGGACTAAACAAGAGGTAAAAAAAGCAGATTTTCTCGCTCAAAGTAATCAACAAGGGAGCGGGACCCTAGAAAAAGCCGCGATGCTTACCACCCGAGAAACCGCTGACTTTCACGACACAGTGATACGAGAAGTCAGCCAACTGCAGCAAAGACAATCTACCGAGCAAAAACGCGCCGCTGCCACCAAAACTATTACAACAATCGCCAATAGTCGAGAGAAAAGCGGGAAGGTAAAAAAGCTCAAAACTGTCGAGGAACTAGAAGCGAATCTAGCCGACGAGATGACGGCCTATGAGCGCAACCTTGAGGTCGCTAGTCTCGAAGCGAAGCTCGACATGCAAAGACACGCTTACGCCAAACGGCCGAGGATCCGTCGCCTGACTTCTGTCGCGACAAAAGAGTCTGACGACGCACTGTATCTTCACAATTGGCGAACCAAAATTGAATCGATCGGCAATCAAAACTATCCATCAAAAGCCAGGCAACAGGAATTATACGGCGACCTACGATTAGTGGTCTCTCTGTTACCCAACGGCGATGTTCTGCAAGTCAAGGTTTTGAAGTCATCGGGCCACGGCATTCTCGACGAAGCGGCCATTCGTATCGTCCACTTAGCCGCCCCATATGATCAATTTCCAACAAAAATGCGACAGAGTGTTGACGTGTTGGAGATCATTCGCACGTGGCGATTCCATAAAGATCATCTGAGTTCGAGCAGTTAATAAGCTTTTTCAATCATAAAATTCGATCATTTGATACGAATAGTTCTTAAAGCTCTTAATAACCACTCTTTTTTGAGAAAGATCATATTTTCACTTGTCATGAGCCCATTACGCCCCAATAATTGTTGTTATGGACAATATAAAATCTACGACCAGCCTACAAGATCATTTTTTGATCGCCATGCCGAATATTAGTGACGGGATATTCGCGAATAGCCTCACTTACATTTGCACTCATACTGATCAAGGCGCGATGGGGATTGTAATCAACCATCCGCTTGACTTAAGCCTGGATGAAATTTTTAGCCACCTGGAAATTACCGATATCAGTAGTCCACACAGCGAACAAATTCTGGCGGGTGGTCCGGTACATATGGACAGAGGCTTTGTATTACATCGAAATACCGGCGATAACTGGGATTCCACCCTGAAGATTTCCTCGCAGGTTGCGCTCACAACTTCCCAAGATATCCTAACTGCTATTGCTCACAATGAAGGACCTACGGAGAGTCTCGTCGCTCTCGGTTACGCTGGTTGGGGCGCAGGACAACTCGAAAGCGAGCTCGCGGAAAACTCCTGGCTAACAGCCCCCGCCGATTGCAGCATAATTTTTAATACACCTATATCACAACGGGCAAAGGCAGCTGCGGCCATTCTAGGCGTTGATTTGGCGTTGATTTCACCGCAAGCGGGTCACTGCTAAACGATTGAGTTGTCCAAACCTCTCGCCACTTATTATATTTTCAGGAGTATCACTATACATGGCTAGCGCCAAGACCATTCTATGCTTCGATTATGGAACCAAAACCATCGGTGTTGCCGTTGGTCAATCAATTACGAATACCGCCAACCCCCTAACCGAATTACGTGCCAAAGACGGAATCCCGAACTGGTCGGAAATCGAGCTTATTATTAAGGAATGGCAACCCGATTTAGTCCTTGTCGGCCTGCCTTTAAATATGGACGGTAGCTATTCCGAGCTTACCCAACGCGCAGACAAATTTGGCAGAAGGATACATGGTCGTTTTGGCTGTCCCGTTGAGATGGTTGACGAACGCCTGAGTAGCTTCGAAGCAAAAGGAATCATTATTTCCAGTACGGGCTCTAGGAACTTTAAGGACAACCGTATTGATAGCCTAGCGGCAAAAATAATACTCGACGACTGGTTTTCAATAACTAGAGAACAACAAGCTAGCACGAATCAAAACTGACTATTAACGCCCGATACTTTTTTCTTCTAGGCAGAAACCTATGAACGGGAACCCAGCTTGTTTGTCGAAAGGAATCCAGTGTTTTCGTCCCTAGCCAAATGGTTTCTGTGCTAACGCATAAAACTATGCCCGCGATCACTGTCGCCTTCGTTTTCCAGACTTAAATCTCCGGCTGCCGCCTGAAGTCGACTGCTATTACCGTCGTCGCCCAACTTAATCATTAAGCGCAAATCATTCGCTGAGTCTGCATAAACCAATGCATCTTCGTAGGTAATTTCTCCACTTTTATACAACGCGAAAAGCGCCTGATCGAAGGTCTGCATGCCCAACTCGTTTGACTTGCTCATTAATTCCTTAAGCTGATGAACCTCGCCTTTCCGAATTAGGTCCTGTGCCAAAGGCGTGTTGAGCAATACCTCGATACAAGCCCGCCGTCCTTTGCCATCCGGGGTTGGGATTAGCTGCTGCGCAACAATAGATCGAAGGTTCAGTGATAAATCTAACCACAATTGAGTATGTCGATCTGCTGGAAAGAAATGCAATATCCTGTCTAGCGCTTGGTTGGCGTTATTGGCGTGCAGTGTACACAAGCAAAGATGCCCAGTTTCGGCGAAGGTGATCGCGTGCTCCATCGTTTCGCGCGTTCGAACCTCGCCAATCATTATTACATCGGGCGCCTGCCTCAACATATTTTTTAGGCCTACCTCAAAACTCGCAGTATCAATGCCTACTTCGCGCTGGGTAACAATACAGCCTTTATGCTGGTGGATGTATTCGATCGGATCCTCAACGGAAATAATGTGTCCTTTTGAATTTCTGTTTCGATGTCCTATCATTGCTGCAAGAGACGTTGACTTTCCCGAACCTGTCGCGCCAACCACCACGACCAAACCTCGCTTAGTCATTGCGAGATCCTTTACAACGTCGGGTAACCCAAGGTCTTCGATACGTGGAATGGTCGTTTCAATCCGCCGTAATACCATACCTGCAAGATTACGCTGATAAAAAGCGCTAACGCGGAACCGACCTACGCCTCTTGCGCTAATTGCGAAATTACACTCCTTGTCACTGGTAAAGTCTCTTCTTTGCCCTTCGTTCATCACCCCTAAAACCGTTTCTCTGGTTTTTTCCGGGCTTAACGGAGTTGACGTCACTGCCAGCACCTTACCGTTAACTTTGATTGAAGGAGGAACGCCCGCAGTAATGAATAAGTCGGAAGCGCCCTTCTCCACCATGATTCTCAGTAACTTGTCTATATCCATGTTTTTCCTTTCTTCGCTTTTATTTTGCGAAATGAACTCTGTTATCTCTTTTTAGAGCCATAGATTAAAAATTTTCGGGGAAACGCGCTTTTTCACGAGCGTGTTCCCGGGTAATTAGTCGTCTATCGATCAAATCTGTAAGACATTGATCCATTGTTTGCATTCCCAATGCACCACCCGTTTGTATAGCTGAGTACATTTGAGCAACTTTGTCTTCTCGAATCAAGTTCCTTATTGCCGATGACCCGATCATAATTTCATGGGCGGCCAAGCGACCACCGCCGACCTTTTTCATCAATGTTTGTGCGACGACAGCTTGGAGCGATTCGGACAACATCGACCTAATCATCGATTTTTCAGCCGCAGGAAATACATCGATAATCCTATCAATAGTCTTCGCCGCAGACGTCGTATGCAACGTACCAAAAACCAAATGCCCCGTTTCGGCAGCCGTCATCGCCAGACGAATAGTTTCCAAGTCGCGCAGCTCGCCCACCAAAATGATATCGGGATCTTCTCGCAACGCAGACCTAAGCGCTTCATTAAAGCCGTGCGTATCGCGATGCACTTCTCGCTGGTTTACCAGGCATTTTTTTGATTCATGTACAAATTCTATGGGGTCTTCAATTGTTAAAATATGTTCGTATTTATTGTCGTTAATGTAATCTACCATTGCCGCCAGAGTTGTAGATTTACCGGAACCGGTGGGACCAGTAACCAAAACAAGTCCACGAGGTACCATCGAAATATCTCGAAAAATTTGTCCCATCCCCAAATCTTCCATTGACAATACTTTCGATGGGATGGTCCGAAAAACAGCGCCCGCACCTCGATTTTGGTTAAATGCGTTAACTCGAAATCGAGCAACGCCGGGTACTTCAAAAGAAAAATCCGTTTCCAGAAACTCTTCAAAGTCCTTACGCTGCTTATCGTTCATTATTTCGTAAATTAAACTATGAACCTGTTTGTGCTCCATTGCTGGCAAATTAATTCGCCTAACGTCGCCATCAACACGAATCATTGGCGGTAATCCAGCTGATAAATGCAAATCTGATGCGCCTTGTTTGGCACTAAAAGCCAGTAATTCTGTAATATCCATACAGGTCCTTAGAGTTAATTTTTTATTAGGGCTCTTCGCCTAGCGATATAAGTATAATAGAGTTTAGCCGATATCTTATAAAGCCCCTAGATTGATGATTGTATGCTAAGCACACCCGTTGTTGGCATCAATTTTCGCAATTGAAGCCGGAAATGTGACTTAAGTCAGTTCGAAACCGATATTGAGTGAGCAAAGGAATATGACCAATGACACTGTTAATAGAACACAATATAACAAATATCAGAAAACGCATCGGCGATGCCGAAAAAAAGTACCATCGACAACCAAATTCCGTACGCTTAATGGCAGTCAGCAAAACCCGGCCCGCTGACATGATCAATGAGGTCGTGGCAAACGGCATTACCGATATCGGGGAAAACTATCTACAGGAAGCGCTAGCGAAAATTCAACAGTTGAACGCACTCAACATTTGCTGGCACTTTATCGGACCTATTCAGGCTAACAAAACGCGCTCCATCGCCGAAGAGTTTTCATGGGTACACAGTGTCGACCGCCTGAAGATAGCGCAACGACTCAACGACCAGCGCCCCAACCACTTACCACCGCTGAACATCTGCTTGCAGGTAAACGTGAGCGGCGAACTATCGAAATCAGGTGTATCACCGGACGCAGTCGATGCGCTCGCTGCCGAAATTGCGAAGCTGCCCAGACTTCGATTACGCGGTTTAATGGCGGTCCCAAAAGCTGATGATGACATTGCAATACAACGTAAGGCTTTTGCAATGCTCGCAAGCATAGGAAGCAGGTTGCCTCACTGCGACACACTGTCCATGGGTATGTCGGGGGATTTGGAAGCTGCGATTGCGGAAGGATCAACAATAGTGAGGATAGGCACGGATATTTTTGGACCGAGAAATTAGCGAACACGCTAAGTCTGGAACTCTCCCCTGAACCTCGCACCTTTTCACTTGGGCCTGTATACTTTCGCTTATTTACATTACATAAGGGTTTAAACGTGTCTTATCCAAGTATTACATTTATTGGCGCAGGTAATATGGCCGCCAGCATCATAGGCGGACTCGTCGCCAAAGGTTTTCCAGCTGCAAATATTACAGCCAGCGCCCCACGTCCTCATTCCCTTATTGAGCTTGAAAAAATCGCAGCGGTAAACACCTGCAATGATAATATGGAAGCGATTGCCGGTGCCGACGTCATCATTATGGCCGTTAAACCGCAAATGATGAAGTCAGTCCTAGAAAACATGGCAATCGATGATGAATCACCCAAACCTTTGATAATCTCAATCGCCGCTGGCATAGAGACGAGCAGCTTAGAGAAATGGCTCGGCGGTGGGTTTCCTATCGTCCGATGTATGCCAAATACCCCAGCACTAGTACAAACGGGCGCGACAGCCCTTTACGCCAATGCTATCGTTAACTCGGCGCAGCGGAAATATGCCGATGACATTTTAAGCGCTGTCGGTATTGTGTTATGGGTTGACGCCGAAGAAAACTTGGATGCTGTTACGGCTGTGTCAGGTAGTGGCCCCGCGTACTTTTTTATGATGATAGAAGCCATGCAGGCGGCGGGAGAACAGCTCGGTCTGAGCGCTGATGCAGCCAAACAGCTCACTATTCAAACGGCGTTGGGGGCTGCCCAGATGGCCAAAGAAAGTGATGTAAGTGCGGCTGAACTGCGCCGCAGAGTGAGTTCACCGGGCGGCACGACAGTAGAAGCAATACGTGTTTTCGAAGAGGCAGGATTAGCTGACATCGTTACCAAAGCGATGACAGCATGCCGGGATAGATCGGCAGAGTTGGCGAAAATTTTGGATGCTGACTAGTTTAGTTTGCTCAGCCTGAGCCAAGCTGCATTACAATAGAAAACGGCAAATCGGAACAACACAAGTCTGGGTCGACTCTTTTAGAGTTGCCCATACCTACCTAGCACTTACGGAGATCTAAATGGGCGCATTAGTCGATATTGCTAATCTGTTAATACAAACGGTTTTTAATTTTTTTATGCTGGCGGTTTTGCTACGCCTGCTACTGCAACTAGCTCGTGCTGATTTTTATAACCCTATCTCCCAATTCCTGGTTAAGGTCACTACACCGGCCTTAGCGCCCCTCAGACGACTAATTCCCGGCGTCGGTGGCATTGATATCGCGTCCATTGTGTTAGTTTTGTTATTGCAGATGTTAGCCACAGTATTGCTCATATTATTACGAGGGTACGGAATTCCCAACCCGCTATCGCTGCTCATATGGGGCGCGCTAGGAACCATCGGGATGGTTGTGAATATCTATTTTGTCGCCATTCTTGTGTCGATTGTCTTAAGTTGGGTGGCACCGGGAAGTTACAATCCCGTCGTCATTTTACTACATCAATTAACAGAACCGGTTATGGCGCCTTTTCGGAAAATACTACCTTCAATGGGTGGTTTGGACCTTTCGCCTATTTTCGTATTCTTAGCAATTAACGTTATTCAAATAATTGTCAGTCATTTAGCTTCGGCAACGGGGCTACCATTTGCGTACGTAATCGGGCTGTAACTAGATACTTCGCTGATTAGATCCGTTTTTCTTATTCGCTATTTCGGGCTAATCAGCGCGTCATTTTCTTTACGAAAACAACCACAAACAAGGCCAGAGTAAAGCCTCCGGCAAAAGCTTCGAGAGCAGCAACTGCTCGAGCACCGCCAACGGGTGTTACGTCACCATACCCCAGTGTCGTAAAGGTAACCGTACTAAAATAGAGGCTCATTAAAAAGTTTCGACCATTCTCAAAAAAGGTTTTATGGGTATCAAGAACGAGAATCTGGTTCTCAAAATTTAGCCCCAATACAAAATACATACAGGCACAAACGAATATTAATGCCAAAGAAAAAATAACGACATTTCCGGGACTTTCGCCATAGCCGCAAAATATATCCACACCTTTTGACTTAAGACGATCAATCGAAAATAGCGGATAACAGTAGCGACGCATCGTCAGCTCTCTCCGAATATAGTCTCCACCCAGCGCATACAAACCTTGTTGCTCTGCCGATTTACGCAGACTTCTAAAAATTTCTTCCGCCTGCTCATACAAATCAATCGCTTCGATAGTTGACCCGCTGCTGGCAGCACTGGCAGCTTGACTTTCTTGTATCAATTTTCGTCCGATATCAATGTGATCAATTTTACTGCCATCCAAGTTAACCCCAAGCAAATTAGTCTCTCTAAATTTGCCAAAGTGTAGATTTGCACCGGAAAGATCGGCCTTCATTAACGAACCATGATCTAAGGTAATATTGAACAGGTGTGCTCCTCTCAAATTTGCGCGATAAAGGTCGCTGCCAGACAAATCATATCCGTTCTTGAGGACATGACTGACGAGGTTTATCCCCTCAAGATTCGCATGTTTCAACTGTAATCCTTGTAACGTCCCCCCCGACTTCGCGTAGGCTTCCAGCTTTTCCTTCAGCAGCATCCCTTTTTTATCGATAGATACCGAATGCCAGAAGCACCACCCGTCATCGCTAGGCTCATTTTCACATCGCGTTCCGTCCAGCGGTTGATACGGACAAAAATCTGGATCAGACATTGTAGGTTCCCCAAAATTTTCTTGTGCTATGAATTTAGCAAAATTGCATAGAACTTCAACTTTTAGTAGAGGCTATATTTTATTGGAATGATTAATATCCATTTAACAAAGTAACGCAAAATCCGCTTTGCTTTTCGATCGCCACTGGAAAGTTGTTCAATAGCCCCATCAACAACGGCCCATTTTGACAAAGGTGACAACTTTTTCATTTTGCATGGATATTGACCAGACACATGTATATAAGTCACTATGTCTATCGATATCATTCGCCCAGGCTGGCCAATGCCTATGAAACTGATTTACACCAACGAAAACCGAATACTCGTCAGCAATGCCAGAAATATCCTGGCCAATGCGCAACTCGATTGCGTAATAAAAAATGAGTTTTCGTCAAGCGGCGTGGGAGAACTTCCCGCATTCGATACTTGGCTGGAACTGTGGATCGTTAACGATAACGATTTTGAAACCGCGACGAAGTTACTTGATTCTTCCTTTGCTCAAGATTCTTCTCCGGAATGGACTTGCGCAAGTTGCCACGAAAAAAACAGCGCTTCATTCGAAATATGTTGGAACTGCCAAGCTGAAAGCCCCGAGAATTCAAAGATCGAAGCTTAACAAGAAATGTCCTAGACTTTTCCTCCGAGCTTTATTGATCTGCCTCAATGGGAAGTCCTTTTTCAGCAAAAAAATGCAGAATGCATGTCGCTTTCAAGTAATATCAACCCTCTCGCTTTTAAAGCATTTGTCGTTATTTTTCCGCACAGAGTAATGAGTTCTATGGATAATGATCTTTTCTTTTATCGAACAGTCGTTTTTACCAGAACAAACGATAAAATTTCCTTAGTCGATATTAATGAAATGCAGAACCAAACACCTCTGGATGACTGGTTTGGTGTCATCGTCTCCCTCGCAGACGGCCAGCATACTATTCGGGAATTAATTACTTATCTAGGAAAACACTACCAACAGACTCCAGTCAATCTAGAGAAAACTGTATATTCAATAGTAACAAGACTCATTGAAGGTAACATCCTTAAGCTAAGTTCCAGCGCGCTGGAGCTTCCCTACTACCTTACTCTTCCCGTTGAACAATTGGATATTACAAAAGCCAAGCAGTTAATCGAGCAAGATGGTTATATTCATTAAACTCGCAATGAGCCTGTTTCCTGTTTCCTGTTTCCTATCATTTCACAAAATAAGATTGTCTTAGGAATTACTCTTGCGTGCCGGAGGAAACGACCTATTTTGAGAATCCTTTCTACTGAATAAGACATCACTCATCTAGTAACCAACCTTTTTCAACGGCTTTCTCAATCTGGACTAACAGCCACTGGTAAATTTCTGGAGCCTCGGCAGCCATCGTTTGATTGACTTCTTTTACCTGGCTTTGCGTAATACCCTGCTCTATCCATGCTTTTCCCGCTGTCGAAACATTCAACATAAATGGTAATAAGCGGTCGACAATTTTTACCCAGTGGCTCTCCGGTGTAGTTTGCGCTTCATATTCTTCCCACAAACATTCAATGTCAGAAGAGAAGCTGACGGGCATTTCTGACAATGCTTGAAGATATTTTCGCTCCTTTTTTTCTTTTTTTGATCGTTCTGGGTCGTAAATAGAAATATCGCCGGCGCCAATTTCACAAATGTCGTGTATTAGAGCCATTTTCACCGCTCTACCGATATCAATATCCAGAGAAAACTCGTCCTTTATGGTCAAGATTGCGACCGCTAAATGCCAGCTGTGTTCTGCCGAGTTTTCGTTTCGAGATAAGTCTGAAAGGTAGGAGCGACGATAGACTGATTTTAATTTGTCCATTTCTACCAAAAAAGCGAACAAGTCATCCATTGGGCTCGAATCCTAGGGTGTTATTACTGATAGTGTCTGTTTTTTGAAGCGTTAGTATCCCGATCGAAAGACTACACAAAAATGGCACACTATCGTCAATTTTGCAGTGTTTTACCGAGCCTTCGCCCATCGATAAGCTTGCGGAACCCGTACTTGACGATGTAACTTTTCGACATTCTTCTACGAACAGTCGACAGCCCATCGTTTTTTTGGCGGGTCACAAGTATCGAGTCGCGCAGGTAAACTCTCGCTTATTCTCCGAGCGCTTGCAGTTGGTCGCGATATTTTGCAACAAGCTCAATATTTCCGGACGGTTGATCGGCAAATACCTGAAAAACGTTCATCATCTGCTGTTTCAGCATTTCATATTGAGCCTCTGGAAGCCTGCCTTTCATCGTTTGCAACTGCTGTCTAGCTTGCTCAATTTCGGCACTTTTTCCCTGCATTGCCTCGGCCCCAAAGGCCATGCCTATACTGTAGGCAACTTGTTGAAATTGAATTATGTCAAAACCGTGTTTGACGATAATGTCCATGCCCTCGCGGCCCAGTCGCATGTCTTCAAGCGGACTTCGCTCTTGTTCAAAATCGATCGTCTTTTCCTGCCTATTAAGCTCTTTCGCCGTCCCAATGAAATTTTTTATCAGCGAGTCAGTCAATGAAATCGCCGATTGCTTGCCCAACAGCTCATATGGGTCAGCTTTCGGTGTCGTATCGGCAAACGAGTGGTAGGTAATAACCGACATAAGAAGAAAAATTGAAATACCCATGTTACAAAGAATTTTCATTTTAAAACCCCTTTGCTTGTGTGCGAGCCAGACAATCGGATTCGAGCTGAAAGTTCCGATATCCCTAGTTAAAAATCATCAATACACGGCCGACAACCCAGCACCGGCGTGCCTATTTCGAAAACATATGCCTTTCAAAGTTCAAATATTAGGCCTTTTGCACTTCGACAGAATCGGGCATGGGCAGCAACGGCAAGCTATCGGTATTTAACAACAGACCTTGTTGGAAGTATTCATTGCTTTTTTCGTGCTCGCCTAGCTTTGATAACAAGCGGCCAAGCTCCGTGCAAACCTCTGCATTATTTTCCAATTTTAGACTATGTTCGAAGTATTCTCGCGCCTTGCCCCACAAAGAATTTCTCAGCGATAACCGACCTAAACACAGAAATAGAGCCGCGTCGCTGTTGCGTTCTTTCTGCCAGTTTTCCGCATAGAGTAATTGTTTTCCCGTGTCTTCGCCGGCAATCCGCCCATAGAGATTAATCAAATCCCGATGCCATTCTCGCTTCAATTGATTACGTATTAGCTTTTCTGCTTTCTGTTCTTCACCAATTACTATCAAATGCTGTGCATAACTCAGTGTAATATCGCTATTAAACTGTATGGCCTTTGGAAAGCTCTTCCACAGCGCTGCTAATTCGGTCAATACGTTTTTTCGTGATTTAGCTACCTCATCCACTCGCGCTTTGCTGGCAGAAAATTCAAGCTGTTCCAGCTGCTCAACGGTTAGCACCTTGTGCCTTCTTAAGTCTGGCAATAAGTCGAGCAGAGCTTGTGAGTCATTAAGCCCTTCATAGACTTCTTTCAGTAAACGTAAAACATGAGGATACTTTCCCCCGCTGCGCCTAAGACGAGTTAACGTTGCTAAACATTGTTCATATCGACCGCGACTAAGCTCCATTTCCGCTTGACTAAGTTCGACCGCAATACTTGATCCGGTGGTACTTTCCTCAGCTTTTTTAAGAAACTCTCGCATCTGCACTTCGTCATTAAGCTCGTGACTAGCTCTTGCTGCCATTAAATAATTAAGCAAAGGCGTTTCCGACTTTGACGCGGATTTTGCCAATATCTTCCTGGAATTGCGCCAATTCCCTTCGATAAAACTTATCAACCCAAGTGCGGTTTGCTTTTGGCTTTTCCGGTAACCTCTACCTGAAAGCCAACTATTCAGAGCTTTGCTTTGATTGAGTAATCGTCGCAGGATACTAAAAGAGCCATAAATCAGTAAAAACAACACGACAAAACCCGCCAAACCAATCCAAACACTGGTCTCCAGTGTGTACACGTCATAACTAATAAGGAGGTATCCTGGGTCGTGCTCAATGGCTGCAACAAGAGCCACAGCAACCAATAATAGAATCAAACATATACCAAAGAAAATTTTCATTCTACGCCAGCCCCTTCCTCTGTTTTCGGAGCCGATAATTGATGAATTGTATCCATATAGTTTTTCAAAGCGCGGAGAGAGCTGGAGATGTCGGGTAGCTCAATGTCGATTTTTTGCTCTTTTAAAGCTTCAATAGACGACTTTATGCTCGCAATAGCGACTTCGTCCAGACTGTAATACGTATCGAGCCAATAATGGGCCTTTTGAAGGCTTTCTTCATATAGGTATTGTTTGCTCGATAACAGAGCCATCTGTGCTTGCTCAAACATCAGCCGTAAGTTTTGTCGCACGGCAGATTCGTATTCGGGGGACAAAGAAGGCTTATATAGGGTGTCTCGCTTTTGATAGTTGACGTAATTCCCTAACTTATCCAAAGCACCGGAGAAACCCGATTGCAGACGTTGTTGCCAATTTTCGTCGACTTGAACCTCGGGTTTGCCGACCTTCAATTCGGGCAATTTAAATAAACGAAGCTGCTCTGATTGTCTGGCTAATGCGCCCAATTGTAAAAATATCCCGTTTGTGTCGAATCGACCGGCAGCTTTTAAGGCCGCCATATTGTCTGCCAGTGCCTCCCTGACTGGATACAAAGCACTGTCGTCAAGGTCTCTTACTATATCGTCTGCCGCCGCCAGCAAGTCGAGTGCACCGGCTATTTCCTTACCCATTAGCAATCGTTGATTAGCCAGACGCATCAAGTAATCCGCCTCAGCCAAAAGCCAATCGGCGCGATCTGTTGTCGATAAACTCAATAAACGCTTTTGCTGACTAGCCAATTGCCTACGCAGTTGATTAAGTTGATCGTCTAGCTCTCCCCGAGAAGTAGATTGTCTATGACTAGAAACCTCAGTCTGTCTATCTAGTTCTCGTTGCAAGGTGCGTACGAGAGTTGCTTGTTCGTCAATTCGTTGAATCGCAGCAGATACCTTGGCTTGATTTTCCTGCTGTTGTTGAGTCTGGGAGAGGTTGGCCTGCCAAAGATAAAAGCTTGCCGCAGCCGCAAGCAACGCCACAACAATACTCAGTATCCACAACCACCATCCCGGCCCAGACTTACCTCCAGAATTCGTTTGTGTTGTTTGCGAATTGATCGTCTTTTTCTCATTCACCTTCGATTCGTGTTGATTGTCGTTTTCAGGGGTAGTCGCGGTTTGTGCTGGCAGCGTTTCTACGGGCTCACTCTCATCGGGCTTGCGCTCATCAGGCTCAGTCGTGTCTAGCGCCGGCTCGTCAACAATGACCGGATTAACGTTGATATCGGAATCGACTGCCAAGTCTTCTACCGATTTATCAATAGCTGAGCCGGATTCATCTATCGCTGGGTCCTGAAGGTTAGCGGAGCCTAATGCTGGTTCTTCGGACATCGGCTGTTCAGATTTCGGTGGCGCCGTATTTTTCGACTTATCCTTTGACATATGCTTCCTGGTT
>JBLHNZ010000009.1:0-22606 GCA_047623245.1 Oceanicoccus sp.
TTATTATTTTCAGATCGACTATTTTGAATCTCGTCGACCAAAACACATTATTTTAAGAGCAAGCCGCACTCGTGGGTAATTGCGGATCAATTGGTCCGAGCTCTCGTTGGCTAGTGCCTGTCCATTTGTTACTAATTGGGCCGAGCTCTCTTTGGCTAGTGCCTGTCCATTTGTTACTACTGGAGTCACGACGAGGACCAGAGCAGGCAAATTCAAGCTGCTGGCAGTAAGTCGTCGCCAACTGTGTCGCTTTGATGGCTGTAGCTGAGGGTATAGCGGACCTAAGCCATCGAATCACCGTAACGGCCGTTATTGTGGCCCATTTGAGACCTTAGCTGCCCCTAAAGAGGTTAGTGTCGATATTCTTTACAGTTATAAAGAGGTAGTGTTTTAGTTGTGGCGATGGTGTAAGACGTCAGTTATAAGGTCTTTGCCGAGTGAGGGGCCTAATCAACCCTTGATAGGTGGTGTTGACACACAACAGTCGTAATCCATTTCGATAATTTATTTACCCCGCCGCTACTTTCGTAACGCATCATAGAACTAAAATCCCACATCAACTCATAAAAACTGTCGATATTTTTTACACTTCTAACAGTCAGCTCACTAACGATAATTTTAAGTGGTTGATTTGTGGCTTGTTTATATCCTAGGCACAATTATTGCTAATACTTAAATCTAGGAACGTAAGCATTATAGTTAGAGTCGCGGCATTACAACGCCCACGCTTACAGCCTATGGGGTGTCGTTCCCAGTAATCACAATTAACCCCTACCTTTTCTCGTTTTAGCGAGATTGGATCGCATCGGGTAACAACTAAACGGACTACATAAATATGAAAACAATTTTTGCCCTCATTGTGGCTTTTTGTATCACCACACCATCATTTGCCGTACTGATCACAGTCGATACCGTTGAGTATGATATAGCATGGGAGACTGGAACTTTTGAAGCAGTCAACGCTACAAGAGACCTAGAAGGCCAAGCGTGGTGGGGGACCAAGGGATTGGCTGAGAAGTTCGCTACTGCCCTAGGCTATCAGGTAACTCCGGTTGTAAATCAGTTCTATGCGTACGGTCCCAATTTTGCATACTCGATTTCCAACGTTATATTAGTCAATAGGACGTATGTGTGCGCCGCCGTCGACGGGTATTGCGGTGGAGTAAACAGGCCGGAATTTAATTATATAGGGGAGTCGCCTAATGTGTATTACTTGAATGATTTTACTTGGGCTTACGCAAGCCCAAGGCTAAACGTGCCGGAGCCTGGCAGCATTGCATTACTATTGCTGGGATTAGCCGGACTCGGGATTTCCCGTAAAGCGCGACGGTAATACCAACGGTTCTCCGTTCAGCCCAGCTTGTGTCCATCGCAACCACCGGGTCAAGTACCTAGCACGAATAGCAGCCCCTTTTGGGGTTGTTTTCGTTTGCTCATAAAGCTGCCGATACTTTTCCCGCATTTTGTCGATTGTGACGCTAGCAAGCGATAAGCCATGAAGCATAAAGTGGTAACCTAAAAAATCAAACCCTCTTTTAATCTTGCCGATAAACGTTTTGTTGTGGGCTTTTTCCACCTTTAACTGGTTGAAAGTTTGATTGACCGTTTTCACCGCTCGCCGCAACGACCAGCGTGATGTGGCCAGCACGATAAAGTCGTCCATATACCGCAGATAAAAATAACGCTGATCAGCGCCGATCCTTTCATCAAGTGCTTTCAGGTAATAGGCCGCGATAACAGGTGACAGGGAACAACCGCGAGAAATACCTCGTTTAATGGATTTGAAATTACCACCATACTCAACCGTGCGTTTTATATATTGCACCAGAAGCCGCCAGATAAAAGGGTCGGCAATATCACTGTCCAGCTGTTCCAGTAATACCGCGTGGTCAATGGACTCGTAGTATTGCTTCACGTCGGTTTTCATCACAAAGCCATACGCTGGGAGAGCTGCTTGCACTGCCTTAACGGCTGCCTTCAATCCGCCATGACCTTTGATATGAGTGCAGCGTGATGATAAGCCCAATGCACTGGATAGACTCATCGCTAGCAATTTCAGCACCAACGCGTCCTGCGAGGACCAGAGATGAATGATTTTGCCATTAGCCTTAGTGACGACACTGAGGGGCATCATTGTATAGCTTTGATCATTAAGCGATTTAACGAGTTGTGCGCGAATAATTGGCCAATGAAATCGCAAGTGCCATATATCGGCATTGGGTGGGAAGTTGGCACGCGACTTACAAAGCCAAGTGTATGCCGTTTCAATAGCGTCTTCGGTGAATGTTTCAGTGGCGGTTAGCATTCTTTGAGGATAGCTTAATGTCCGAAATTGGCACAAAGTGATCTATACGCCTCGATAGATTCGGGACATTTTTATGTCCGTTTGCGGAGGTATAGTGAGCCTTGGCCTGACATTATTCCTTTAGCGCTATTGATCCGATACAGTCATTTATGTCTCCACTTTATCTGACGCCACTCCTGCTTCCCATACTTCGAAATACGCTGTTTTAATAGGTCTAAATTAATGGGTTTCTTTAGAAATCATTCCATACTCGCAGCCAATGACTCACCCTTATCATTCTTAATGCTGGCAAGATAATCGAAAATTTCCCAGTGTAGCGGGTTCGATATTTTGTCATTGGCACCACACTGCAATCCACTAAACGCTGTATTGAGCCGTGATAATAACGCCCGGCATTTGTGCACGCGATCACTATCACTCAAGCTCGACTTAACCTGCCCGTCGCCAATAATATCTACCGTTAGATGTATTTATTCATCAGCGCCGGTGAATAAAACGATGGATTGGTGCTGTTTTCGAGAGAGGACTAGTGACATTTGCAAATTCCTTTTGCTAAGTTTTATTGTTTGTTCGAGCCGTTAGTTTAGTGGTAGTGGGCGGGTTTTGTAAAATGTAAGGTACATATAAAACAGAGAGCCGAATTTTCGAACGAACTTTAAGCGCATTTTTAAACTGTAGGTAAATGGTAGGTTTTTATAATAACCACTCTGGAATAGCCTTATACACGGGTTTGTGGCAGAAGAGGTAGGAGTCGAACCCACCAGGCACTTATTCAGCGCCTCACTGGTTTTGAAGACCAGGCGCCCCACCGGGGACATCGCTCTTCCATTTAATCGTTTACGAACTGCAGCGTTGCAATTGTCTCAGCGTTAGTCGCTGAACAATTTTTCGGCGGCTAGAGAATCGAGAATAACACGTTCATTCTCACGTCGCTGAGTAAATCGGATTCCGTCGAAAAATTCAAGTAATTCTATCGCTAATTTGCGACCCGAACCTATTTCGGTCTTATATTGCGCTACGCTAAATGCGGCACCGGCTTTTCCAAGGCCTAACGCCTTGTTTGCCATTAGCGCAAGTTCTGTAGGACGGCCATAACGATTGTCATTTATTTTAACCATTCGCTTTGATTTTACTGCAGTCTTTAATGCAGCCATTAAAACAGGTCTTTGCATATTTGTTAATGTCAGTAGATCAGAAACCAAGGGCAGATGGTTTTCCGTTGTGTTGTACGCCTTCTCAATAACGTTCCAGTGTTCGAGATCCTCACTTGAAACTGCAATACGATGTTTTGCCAATGCGACCAGACCACCGCGCAACAACATGGTACCGTCGTTAATATGCTCAGTTAGCAACGGAACGAAAAATACTTCTTCAATCTCGCCGCGTAACTCGCGTGGAGGCATTCCATCACGGGTAGGAAAGGACTTGTGCCAGGTACTGAGCGTGCCGTTCAGTTCTTCTTTATAACGCTGCCATACCGCGCTCGAAATTAAATGACTATCTTGTAAACGCATAGTATCGGCAAGAAGCGGTGCCTGCTCGTCGGCGCGAATATTCCAATCTCGCTTGAAATCGTTGAAGTTCACCACCTTACCCTGATCAACCACCAACGATTCCAGCACCTTTGCTGCATCGTCAGCTTCCATTGCCGATAGTAGCGATAACCTTTCGGGCCGGGATTTTCCAACTATGGGTGCACAGGGGTCGAGAATAACTCCACCGCCCAGACTCACACTTTCGCTATCATCTCGCAGCAAAAACCGATCTCCATGGCACACACTAACCGGCTCATCAAATAGTATTTGTGCGAGCGCACCAACCCCTGGCTCAAGTTTACGTATTTTCTCCAGAAAGAAAATTTTGGCAGAGTATCGGCCCGCGCCAAGATGTATTTTTACCGGGGATAGGTGCTTCAATGAAAAAGGAGCCGATGCGAGCAAGTTCAATCTAACATCACAATGCAAGCTAAGACGATCCAATGCTTCAGCAACCAGAACACTACCTCTGCCAATACTGTTACGATCGATATCACCGACGATATTCAGTGCACAGCGCTGGCCGGTGTGACCCACTTCAACGCGTTGATCCTGAGCGTGAATACCGCGAACACGTACTTTAACCGCATGGGGTTGAAGCAATAGCGTATCGCCTATTCGCACTTCACCCGCAATCGCTGTACCGGTCACAACAAGGCCAGACCCTTTTATAGAAAAAGCCCGATCTACCGACATTCGAAAATGGCCTGCGTTAGCCGTAACTGAACGCTCTTGCGCCATTTTATCTATATGGCTCTGGAGCTCGGAAATTCCGCTGCCGGATACATTGCTAACACGAAACGTGGGGACGTCGACACCCAGAAAACCACGCGCTAACTCAATGACTTCGTTTACTCGCTCCTCTTCTACGCGGTCAGTTTTGGTAATAACCAGCAGATAATTTTTTACGCCAAGCAATCTTAATACATCTAAATGCTCTTTCGTTTGCGGCATGGGCCCGTCATCGGCGGCAACAACCAACATACCTAAATCGATACCGGTAACGCCCGCTATCATGGTATTGATAAAGCGCGTGTGACCTGGCACATCGATAAAGCCCAAAACATTTCCGTTAGGGAGCGAACGATAAGCAAACCCTAAATTTATAGACAATCCCCGCCGCTTTTCTTCCTCTAGACGATCGGTATCAACGCCCGTTAAATGTTTGACCAATGAGGTTTTACCGTGATCGACGTGACCGGCTGTCGCGACAATCATTTTTCCAGCTCCGATAGCTGCTCGATGAATTGCGCTTCCTTCTCCAAACAGCGCAAGTCCAGCAACAACAAACCATTACTAATCCGCGCTATAACTGGCATCGACAGCTGCCTAAACTCTTTCAGCAAATTACGTATATCTGCATCGATGTTAGCCCGAGACGAAACAGCTAACGCGGCACTAGGTAACGTTTCTACCGGCAAGGCACCGCTACCAATTTGACTGGTACAATCACATACCGAAACCTGGAAAGATTTTCCGAGCACTTTGGACAACAATGGAAGTAAACGCTGAGCCTGCTCTTTAATGTCCGCATGCGGTCTAGTCAGTTGTCGCAGCGTCGGCAAGTTTTGTGTCAACGTTACCGGATCACGATACATTTTTAAAACTTCTGACAAAGCAGCTAAAGTCATTTTATCAAGCCGTAACGCCCGCTTCAGTGGATTTTTTTTGATTGCCTGAATCAGCTCTTTGCTTCCGGCTATCATTCCACATTGCGGCCCGCCCAGTAATTTGTCGCCACTGAAAGTAATGATGTCAGCGCCATTGGTAATTGATTCGGCCGCCGTCGGCTCCGGGGGCAACCCCAGCGCTTTGAAATTAACGAGATTACCACTACCTAAATCGATCACAAAGGGTAAATTATTGGCATGCGCCAGCTTAGCCATGTCGCGTTCATCCACCGCTTCAGTGAACCCTTCGATTCTGTAATTGCTGGTATGAACCTTAAGTAAAAGTGCTGTCGCAGGTGTAATTGCGTCTCGATAATCCTTGAGATGCGTGCGATTGGTTGCGCCAACTTCAACAAGAGTACAATTGGATCGTTCCATGACTTCGGGTATGCGAAAGGAGCCGCCAATTTCTACCAGCTCTCCCCGAGATACGGGCACTTCCTTATTCATACCGAGCGTATTCAAAACTAACAACACAGCGGCGGCGTTGTTGTTAACAACAGTCGCCGCTTCAGCGCCGGTCAATTCGCAAATGAGCGCTTCTACATGACTGTCGCGATCGCCGCGCTCACCGGTAGCCAAATCAAACTCAAGATTACTTGGCCCTTGCGCGACATCGACAACCGCCTGTAAGGCTTGCAGAGGTAGGCTAGCCCGGCCTAAATTGGTATGTAACACAGTACCGGTAAGATTGTGGACAGCAAGCAGCGTAGCTTTGTTTCTGACGCTCAGAACCTCCTCTATCGAGGCCGACAATAAATCGATGTCGATGCTCTCGATCGTATCGTTTGCGATGCCAGCTCGCAGCAAACGCAACTGTTCGCGAATGGCTTCAGTTAATTGCGCCCGCCCCCAACGACTTACTTTATTAGGCCAACGTTGCAACAACGCGTCGACGGACGGTACCTGGCGTAATAATTCATTCATAAGCACGATTCTATACAGCGACAGAAGCTGATAGCAAGCCCTCTGCACTATTCATTTTATTTTCATTAAGAAACTGGCGCGATAACAGCTTGGATCAGAATTAAAAGCAAAAAAATTGTATTATCCATCCGATAATACAGCGCAATTCCTAAACAGATAAAGAATACTATTTGGAGAAGTTGACCGTATTATAGGATTCGGAAAAGAAAGCATTTTACGTCAATCACAGGAGACATTATCTCACCTCCTATTCTATATCCGCGGTAGCCACTATCGCTAACATGCATCGAAAGCTTATGAATAGTGGCACCAGCATGTGCCTATCTAACTAGCGCCTATCCAGAAACTCGTCTTTGCGAGCGAAGCGCGACAATCTCATGATGCAGGGTGTACATGATTTCCTGCATTGGAGCGGCCTGCAGTGGATTGCCGCGCTAACGCTCGCTGTGACCGTACTTTATAGTTTCTGGATAGCCACTAACTAGGTAAAGTAATATTCAATTCCAATACCGAACATCCACCATTCTGATCAATCTGTACTTCAATATCGTCTTGCTCTACCTCAACGTATTTACGAATCACCGCAAGAATTTCCTGCTGCATCATCGGCAAATAATCGGGCTGATTACGCTGGTTGCGCTCGTGCGCAACAATAATTTGCAGCCTCTCTTTTGCAATAGAAGCAGATTCCTTCTTTGGATTTCGAAAGTAGTCAAATATTCTCATGCGCTCCTCCGAAACAGGCGACTAAATATACCTTTCTGTTGTACCGAAATGAAACGGTGCTCAACCTCTTCTCCGAGTAAACGCGAGACAGCATCGCTGTAGGCTTGACCAGCGGGACTTTGATCGTCGTGAATCACGGGCGTACCTTGATTCGATGCTTTTAAAACAGTCTCTGACTCGGGGATTACGCCAAGCAATTTGGTGGCTAGGATTTCCTGAACATCGTCGACACCCAACATTTCACCTTTCTCGACTCGCTCCGGGTTATATCTTGTTAACAGCAGCAGCTCCTCAACATTTCTGCCCTGTTCGGCGGCTCGCGATTTACTCTGTAATATTCCCAGAATTCGATCCGAATCTCGCACCGACGAAACCTCTGGATTAGCCACAACAATCGCTGCATCGGCAAAATAAAGCGCCATAAACGCACCGTGCTCTATTCCAGCAGGCGAATCACAAATAATGTACTCAAATCCATCTGCCGCCAGCTCAAGCAAGATTCGCTCGACGCCTTCCACGGTTAAAGCATCTTTATCGCGCGTTTGTGAAGCGGGTAGAATAAACAAGTTAGGGCAGCGTTTGTCTTTGATAAGCGCTTGCTTGAGAGTCGACTCACCGTTGATGACATTGACAAAGTCATAAACGACACGACGCTCGCAATTCATTATGAGATCTAGATTTCGCAGACCGATGTCAAAATCAATGACCGCTGTTTTTTTCCCGCGCAAGGCCAAACCACTACTAATTGCTGCGCTAGTCGTGGTTTTACCCACACCGCCTTTGCCAGACGTTACTACAATAACTTTTGCCAAAATATGGGTCCCTCAGTGTTCTAATGTTAATTTGGCTTATCGCCCAGCGTTAGCCAGGGGGTTTATGCAGAGCGCTTGCGCCTGCAAGGAAATGCGAACAGCCTGTTTCCAGTGTTCGTTTTTTAAGTCTTCCACTAGTTTAAAATGCCCTGCAATGGAAATGAGCTCAGCCTCCAAGCTCTGGCAAAAAACCTGTGCACTTTCGTCGCCTTGGACGCCAGCCAAAGCCCGGCCACGCAGCGGGGCGTAAACATGAATATTACCATCGGCCAAAATTTCGGCCCCGGCCGATACCGGCGCCAAAACAATAAGATCACCGCCGGGTGCATAAACCTGTTGGCCAGAACGAATTGGCGTGCTGATAACTTTACTCTTCACCGATACTGGGGCGACGGGTACTTGGATATTTTCAACGACTGCGACTGCCGGCTCAGATGCCCGCTCAACTGCAGTATCTGTATTTTTCGGCGGCCGCGATTTCCCGGACATAATAGCCAAACCAATTTCTGCGGCCTGTACTTCTAAACTTGCGCTAGCCCCCTTGACTGCAACCGCTATCATGCCACTGTCGCGTAACATTTCTTGTATCTGAGACAAACGCAAATCGCGAAAATCACCAGCAAACGATTCGAAACCAAGAATTACCGGAGTTTGCTGAAAAAAAGCAGGAGCCTCTGCGACCTTGGATTGCAGGTCGTCTTCAAACCGGTCGCGGTCGTAATGGTGTACATCAAGTAGCGTAAATGGATATAAGCCGCCCTTAAGGCGAAAGCTGGCTTTGTCTGATTCCGACTCTGCCGACGAGCTGTTTGATACTGACATTTAATTCCATGAACTACTGGTTCTTGTGAGGCGAGAATTAAAGCGTTTTCAGGCCGCTTAGGCAAGGAAAAGCAGGAAAATAAGCCATAATGTCTTCCTCGACCCCGTTTTTTATTCAACTTGAGCGACATATGACATTTCTTGTACCTGCCAACCTTTTTTCTTACTTCAAAATCTCATTTTATGATTGCACTAAGACATCCGATAAAGACCCGTCAGATATGCATGCGCGTTGCGCTGCGCGATAAAAAAGTCCGTGGGTAGACGTCGACAAAAATATCAGTTTAAATAAGACCCAAACCCTGATCACACTGGCCGCTGTAATTTATCTGCGGACGACTTCGATTTAAACAATAAAAACAGTTCGTCAGTCTCGTCATCGAACGGGACAGGCTCAGAAGGAATTCAATATGACCAAAGTTCAACAACCCTTATCAGAATATGATGCAATAGTGGTTGGCGCTGGATTTGCTGGTATGTATATGCTCAACAAACTCAGAAAACTAGGGCTCAGCGTAAAAGTCATTGAAGCGGCGAGCGACGTGGGTGGCACCTGGTTTTGGAATCGCTATCCGGGTGCGCGCTGCGACGTGCCGAGTATGGAATACTCCTACAGTTTTTCTGAAGACTTACAACAGGACTGGAACTGGACAGAAGTGATGGCTGCACAGCCAGAAATACTGGAATACGCCAATCATGTAGCAGATCGTCTCGACCTTCGTGCCGACATTCAGTTTAATACTCGTGTTAACGCCGCAACATTTAATCAAGCGGAAAAACGATGGAACATTGAGACAGCGTCGGGCGAAGCTTTTTCCAGCCAGTTTTGTATCATGGCCACCGGCTGCCTGTCAGTGCCTAATACTCCTTCTATTGAAGGAGCAGAAGAATTTAAGGGCGCTATCTACCACACTGGACAATGGCCGCACGAGGGCGTCGATTTTAGCAATACCCGTGTCGGCATCATTGGTACGGGTTCTTCGGGTATCCAAGCCATTCCCGTTATTGCCGAACAAGCCAAACACCTAACCGTATTCCAGCGCACACCCAATTACACAATGCCCGCCCACAACAAACCGCTGACTGAGGAATTCAGAGAAGACGCCAAGGCAAATTATGACGACATTCGTCAGCGCCAGAGAGAATCGATAGCCGGTATCATCGGCTACGGATTTGGTTTTGGCGGCAGCGATACGGTAGAGCCGACCGACTCGATACTGGAAACCAGCGCGGAAGAAAGGGCAGCAGCTCTCGATAAGGAAGGATTCTCTGCGATCCCCAGGTATATCGATATTGGAGCAGACATGAATGCCAATGAGCTAGCCTGCGACATGTACCGCGAGCAAATAAAACGAACAGTCAAAAATCCGGAAGCGGCAGAAGGCCTAATGCCTCGCGGATATCCCATCGGCTGCAAACGCCCCGTCATCGACACTCATTATTATGAAACATTTAACCGCGACAACGTTACTTTGGTCGATCTGCGGCAGGGCGGAATAGAAAAAATAACAGCAACCGGTGTACAAACAAGCCAAGGGCATTATGATTTTGACGCACTAATCTACGCGACGGGGTTCGACGCTATGACCGGGGCTCTGCTGAAAATGGATATCCGCGGCACCGACGGCTTAAAACTATCTGATCACTGGCATGCCGGCCCTCGCACTTATTTAGGACTACAGATTCACGGATTTCCAAATATGTTCACCGTCACCGGCCCCGGCAGCCCTTCCGTGTTGAGCAATATGCTCGTTTCCATTGAGCAGCATGTCGACTGGATAAGCGACTGTATAGTTTACATGCAGGAAAACAAGCTACACGCTATCGAAGCATCAGCCGCGGCAGAAGAAGCCTGGATAGCTCATGTCAATGAAGTTGCTAGCGGCACAATGTTAACTGCACCCTCTTGTAATTCTTGGTATCTGGGAGCCAATATTGTGGGCAAGCCGAGAATCTTTATGCCCTATGCTGGCGGTGTAGGCACTTATCGTGAGCATTGCGACGCGATTGTTTCTAGCGGCTATGAAGGCTTTGAACTCTCGGCCTAAATGTCAAAAGACCCGTCACTCAATACCTGAACTAAAAAGCGCCAAGCGCTTTCCGGGTTCAGTTAGATCGAGTGACGGGCTGGTCATACACTCCAACCCAAAAGCTCTGATCATGTTAATCGCAATTCTTGCGACTCGCATAGGCTCTTTCACTGCAATCAGTTGCAGCTTTTTCGGCGAGGGCCGCTGTCACTTGAGTATTCCCAGAACTCAACTATTTTTGCTGGTCGAAGGCGCCAGGGATCTTTTAGCTCTCGTACCAGTGGCGGTCCAATCCAATCTAGCTCACAAAGAACTTGTCCGCCTAATTAGCGCGCATTCAGAAACGCATCTTTGCGAGAGGTCTGCAGGAGATTGCCGCGCTACCGCTCGCGACGACATCGTTGTAAGACGCCTAACGTCAAGTTAGATATTACTCCAGCGGCTGTCGTGGAGATAAACGTAAAAGCGATTCTATGCAAAACTTATGCAAATCGGACTCGACATGGGCGCGAAATGGATTCGTTCTGTGTCGGAGCACTTTAGCAAGGAAAGCGATGTGGACGATGTCATCATCTACATCCACTCGCTCCGCTAATATACAGCTCTTGATTCAAGTTACCATGCGTGTAATCTGACCGGTAACTCCTCATAACCTTTAACGAACGGCGATTGCACCCGAACAGGCTCGCCCATAACTTCCACATACTTGAACCGTTTCATTATTTCTTCCCAAACGGTTTTCAGTTGCATTTCCGCTAATCGATTACCCATACATCGGTGCAGGCCAAACCCAAACGACATATGGTGACGCGAGCGGTCGCGATCGATAATAAATGCATTGGGGTTATCGATAACTTCCTCGTCGCGATTGGCCGACACGTACCACATAACGACCTTGTCACCTTTCTTGATGTGTTTTCCGCGTATTACGTAGTCTTGCGTGGCTGTGCGTCGCATATGCGCCAAAGGTGTTTGATAACGAATAATTTCAGACACCATAGAAGGTATCATAGAAGGATTATTACGCAGCTTCTCGTATTCTGCGGGAAATTGGTTGAGAAAATAGACCCCGCCCGATATCGAGTTTCTAGTGGTGTCATTACCGCCGACGATAAGCAGAATGAGGTTACCCAAGAACTCCATGGGGTCCATATTTTGCGTGTCTTTATTATGAGCCATCATGGAAATTAGATCGTTACCAGGCTCCTGATTAATGCGCTCGTTCCACAGCCCTGTAAATACTTCCAGACATTCCAGTAAAGATTCTCGTCGCAGCGCTTCGGGCGTTGTACCGCCATTGATTTCCGAAGAGGTAGCCATGTCCGACCAATACGCTAATTTGTGCCGGTCCTCAAAGGGAAAATCAAACAGCGTTGCAAGCATTTGACAAGTTAACTCAATGGACACTTTTTCAACCCAATTGAACGTCTCTCCGATGGGAAGTTCGTCGAGAATTTTCGCTGCTCGCTCGCGAATAATGGGTTCCAGCAGCGCCAGATTTCTCGGTGCCACGACTCCTGTCACGGTCATCCGCTGAGCGTCGTGTTTAGGAGGATCCATTTGAATAAAACTAGACGTTTTAAAATCAGCCATTCTTTCAAATATGGAAATGCCACCCACTTCTGAAGAAAAAACATCATGGTTTTTTTCAATTTCCATAATGTCATTAAATTTCGTAATAGACCAAAATGCGCCGTATGGGCTGTTTTTACAATAATGGACGGGATCTTCGTTGCGCAGCCGTTCAAAATACGGCCAGAACGCGTCGGCCTTGAACAACATTGGACTACTCACATCAATGTCCTCTAAAGCCATGGTATAGGGATCGGGAAATTCACTGACATTTACCGCTTCTTTCATTATTCTCTCCATTAACCTCTTAAGGGGCTGTCTTTTCGATTGGAATTGGCTCTAAGCACGAACTTATCCTGACAATTACCGACAAAAAGGTTGGGCATTAGCGCTAACCCAATCTCGTAATCAATCATTAGTTTTAGTCGAAAACATGCCTTTTGTCTATTTCATTTTCGTATCACTTTGATGCGAAAATGAAATAAATCATGGGTAGCCCCTAGGCATGAAAAACACACAAGCCTCCCCTATTCGACATCCGGGTAGTGACTGGAAATAAACCTCATAACTATACAGGTGGCAGGCGTAGTTATTGACTCTGCGCCGGCTATTATTCGATACGGAGATAATCATAGGTATGCGTTACAGAAAATTCAGGTAGAATAGCCGGCCGAACGCCCGCCAGAGAAAACCATGGATTACGAATTTACTTTAGATGAATATGACCGACCCATTGCAGAGTTTTCTATGGGCTTTGAAGCACTTGGGCGCTGGCTTACGGAAGAGCTAGGGAGCGAGCAACACAATATTGACGATTTGCTGGATATCGTTATTCAACTTGAACAAAAACGGATTACTAGTCGCCAGCTGTTTGGGGAAGATTCGAAACTGGTCATAGATCAGGATCAAGTTGAAGTAATGGCTCTGGCTCTCGAAATTGAACGCGATGAAGAAAGCGACAATGTTCAGACGCTTCCAGAAAACACCCGACTCTACGACGATGAGTCTTACGCACATTGCGGCCTGCAAGACTTCAAACAAGCACTTTTATCTTGGCAGGAGTTTGTGCAAGAGTAGAACGATAGATAGTAGCGAAAAATTCCGACCAAGCTAACTGCATTTTTTGACGCAACAGCCAGTTAACCAACGATCTTCGTTTGATTTAGAAAGCCGGGCAGCACAACCGCTAAAAATGTGCCTAAATTTTAATAGCGGTCAACCCAGCCGAACGATCAAGCCACCTTTAGAGATTCGACCTGACTCGCCAAATACTCGTCATAGTTTCCTTTATAATCGATGACTTTCTGATCTTTTATTTCAACAACTCGAGTAGCTAATGAGGATACGAATTCCCGGTCGTGACTGACAAAAATCAAGGTACCGTCATAGCTCAAGAGCGCGCTATTTAAGGCTTCGATTGCTTCCATATCGAGGTGATTGGTCGGTTCATCCATGATTAACACGTTAATGTCCATCATCATTAATTTGCCAAACAACAATCTGTTTTTTTCTCCACCAGAACAAACACGAGCCTTCTTATTGGCGTCGTCTGCGGTAAACAACAAACGTCCAAGCATACCTCGAACCATCAAATCATCATGTTTCGGTGTGCGCCACTGCGACATCCAGTCAAATAAGTTCAAATCACTGTCGAAATCAGCGGTACTATCTTGTGGACAATAGCCGACAGAGGCATTTTCAGCCCATTTCACTTCACCCTTGTTTGCTCGAATTTCATGCATTAAACAGCGTAAAAATGTGGTTTTACCTGCGCCGTTCTCGCCGAGAACCGCCAGTCTGGCACCCGCTTCCAAAATCAAGTCACCCTTACTGAACAAGGCTTCATCTTCAAATCCGTGAGAAAGCCCTTCGAGAACCAGCGCTTGTCGATGAAGTTTTTTGTCTTGCTTTAAACTGATAGAAGGCGTCGCTCGACTAGAAGACTTAACCTCATCCAGTTTTATCTTATCCATTTTTTTAGCGCGTGAGCTGGCTTGTTTTGCCTTAGATGCGTTAGCCGAAAATCGATTAACAAAGCTTTGTAACTCATCAATCTCGGCACTCTTCTTCGCATTCTCGGTGAAAAGCTGCTCGCGAATAAGAGAAGAAGCAGCCATAAATTTCTCGTAGTTGCCCGGGTAAACGCGCAATTCGCCATAGTCGATATCGGCCATGTGAGTGCATACAGAATTAAGGAAATGACGATCGTGAGAAATAATGATCATGGTGCATTTGCGCTGATTCAATACGTCGGCAAGCCAGCTAATGGTATTGATATCCAGGTTGTTGGTCGGCTCATCTAGCAACAGGATATCGGGGTTAGCAAATAATGCCTGTGCCAACAATACGCGTAACTTCCAACCGGGGGCAACTTGTTTCATCAAACCAAAGTGTAGCTCCTCATCAATACCGGCTTGCAATAATATATCACCGGCTCGGCTTTCAGCGCTGTAGCCGTCCATTTCTGCAAACTCGACTTCCAGCTCCCCCACTTTCATGCCATCTTCGTCAGACATTTCCGGCAACGCATAAATACGATCGCGCTCTTGCTTCACTTTCCATAATGCCACATCGCCCATGATAACAGCGTCGACTACACTGTATTCCTCGAAGGCAAACTGGTCCTGACTCAATGTTCCCACCTTACACCCGGGGCCAATCGACACGTTGCCCGACGTAGGAACCAACTCACCACTGAGAATTTTCATAAAAGTAGATTTTCCACAGCCATTCGCACCGATAAGGCCGTAACGGTTACCGTTATCAAATTTTGCGGATATGTTTTCAAACAATGGCTCTGCGCCAAACTGCATGGTGATGTTCGCGGTGGATATCAAGGGATTTTTCCTGAAAGTTTACTAAAAATAAGGCATTAGCCAGCAGCCGCATGTTCGACACTGACAAAGGGCGCGAACTATATAGACTTGAGGATAAAAAGTCGAGCCTAACTGGCTGTTTATTAGACAAAACTGGTTTGTTTGGTGATTTAGCAAGAACGGAGAGTAAGACAGAAAATGCCCTCCCTGAGACAGTACTAGCAAACTACCCTATATTCCATCACTCCCTATGCTCAAGATGGCGCACAGTGCGAGACCAACCCGCTACACCTCAACATCTCGCGCACTTACATCACAATCAAAACAGCGATATTACACTGCCAAAATTCAGACAAAAAAATACACTCGGGCGATCACGAACCTGAATTCAACTTTTGCAGTGACTGTCCCGCGAATTGCCTATTACACCATTTAATTTCGAAAAATTTGCGACATCACACTGTCAGCATTTAAATAAATCAAAATACCCTCAGGCGATCACAAAGTGTTTTTAAGCCCTTAATGACCATTCCGAGACAATCATATCGCCACTCTGTTACTTATCAAGTGATGTGCGTGACGCACGAATACAGCGACGAACCTAGTTAGGAAAACACCCTATTTTTACGAAAAAAAGCAAACGGCTCCCAAAGGAGCCGCTACGTTTGACGTTTATTTAGAACGCAATACTTTACCCTTTAGCTCTGCGGCGATTAAAGCTAAGACCAGCTAGACCGAGGCCCAGCAGTGCTAGGGTGCTCGGCTCGGGAACTTCTAGTGCGCTACCGAAAATCCGGTAGTTGCTAAGCCCCTGATTGACGGGATTGAAAGTATCGCACCCTGTATCGCATGAAAATGCAATATTTACGTTTCCAAATTCGTCGCCCGGATAATTGCCGTAATGGAGGACAATGTAGTCAGCCCCAAGCACATCTAATCCCGAAAAGGCATCCGGAGTAGCATCTCCGCTCCCTAACAGGGTTAGATCGTCTGTAGACATATCCAGCAGCAGGTCGGCAAGCCAGATTTCGACATTCGCTTCGCTCTGGCTATCGGGGCCAGCTGGCGCGACGTTTGCGGGGCCCGGGTTTACAGCATCATCCGTATTATCTGGGTCCGTAACCCAAATCCAGCCCGCTGATACATTCGCCGCAGCGATCATCAAACCCGCAAAAGATAAAATCCTTAACATCCTAATTTTCATCGTTCCCAACTCCATAAAATTATTTTCCTGTCGGGTGATTAAAGCAATTTTCAGACCAAATCAATAAACTATTTAAAATCAATGAGTTGCAAAAAAAGAAAAGAAAAGAAAAGAAAAGATGTAAAATTATTCGACACCCGTGACTACTAAAATCAGTTACTCAGCCCGAATCTGGCACCGACACACGAAAAAATTCCCAGCAAATTTCAGCCCTATAGATCATGACCTTGAATGCAAAATAGCCCGTCGGGGTTTGATAACCGATGCAATTGCTATTCTCTTGGCACAATTTGGAAGGAACGATTTGGAAGGGACAGTCACCACAAAAATTTCCCAAACATCACAAAAAATGCCAATCTCTAAGTTCTCGGTATGTAAATTATTCCGACAGTTTTATGGGAGTACGTATAAGGCTGAGAGGGTTAAACAATTGGATTGAAACTACCAGCCTCGCGCAGCAGCAAACTATGGGACGAAGACAGTTTACTCCTTGAGATCTTATGACGTGCCTGGGTGGAAACTACGGATCGACAGTCACCACAAAATCGATGGTGAACCGATCAACCATTGACACCTCGCACAACCGCTTTCTCTAATCCAACACCAAGCAAATTTTCAAGTTTAGACTTAAATCGAAACGCCCGATTAAACCCGCGGTTCTTTGCCATAACGCCGGACGTGAACGCGGGCCTGCTAGCGATTCGCTGAAACCAGTCGAAGACGGCCGGGTAACACTTTGCGAAAGGGTAACCGCATTCATCCAATCGTAAGACTTTCATAGCCCATATAACGTCGGCCATGGTTAGTGTATTTCCAGTAACAAAATGCCGACCATCGTCCAGTCGTTTTTCGAGCATTGCAAAACCGGCGGCCAGCGCATCTAAATGTTGCTGATACACTGCATCGGGAATGGTTTTCTCATCGTAACCACTATAAAAATCGACCAGTTGTTCTCCATCGCCTCCTTGCTGCACCAACATTTTTAGCTGCTCTTCCTCTTTCTGGTTTAACATACCGAGTCGACCCAACCCCCATCTAAACGTCACAAAACGAATAGAGCGATGCAGACCTTTTCCCACATCGGTGAGAGCCTGAACGTCTTCCATGAGACGTTCGTCGTGCCGGGGAAGTAGCGGCTCACCACCAAACAGTTCATCTATATAAGTAACTATGTCCATCGATTCGGTAAACAAAACCCCGTCGTGGACAAAAGCTGGTACAACTAAGTTGGGTTGAATTTTTGCGTAAACATCTGTCAGATGGTCTTTCTTAATCAGCGAGACGATACGGCTAACCCACCTCTCCTCTTCACCCGCACATGATTTTTCGTCATCTGCATCAAATTTTACCTCGCGACCGCGCGCCAGGCCTTTTTCGGCCATCGCAAATCTTACGCGCTGTGCACAAGGCGCGCCGTCAAAGTGAAAGAGATGAAACCCTTCGAGCTTTGGGACCAGTGGACTGAGTGGATTGTCGATGCGAGGCATTTGCATTCTCCTTTGAATTTGCCGTCTGATAATTGTACTATCTCGCATATAAATAAATTTATCAACATTTTTATGCGAGATAGTACATAAATGAAAAAGTTAAGAGGTAGGCCGAGAGAATTCGACCCGCAACTGGCATTGGAGAAAGCGATACCTGTTTTTTGGAAGAAAGGCTTATCGGCTACATCACTCGATGATTTGTCTTCCGCTATGGAGATGAACCGACCCAGCATATACAACGCATTCGGCAACAAGGAAGCAATCTATCGCTTAGCTCTGGAACAGTTTTGCGGAAAGCTGAATGAAAACATCGAAAACGTACTACTTAAAACTCCTGACATTAAAAAAGCGCTAGCCACATTTTTTGAACAAATCGTAGACGTGTACTGTGCGACAAAACCTGCTCTCGGATGTTTAATGATTTGTACTGCACCTGCAGAGTCATTTGCACATCCAGAGGTTAAAGCAGATCTGCATAATCTCATTTCTGGAGTCGACGATCAGCTCCAGAGACGCATCCAAAAGGCCATTCAAAACGGCGAACTTCCCGAAAGCTGTGATGCCGATTTAACAGCAAAGTTACTGCAAGCTGTGCTCCATAGTTTGGCAATACGTGCACGCGCCGGGGAGTCCAGCGTCAGTCTCAAAAAATTCGCAAAATTTTCGGTACAAACCTCCCTTCGATGCTAGTTCGGTATTTGGTTTGGTGTTGGCAACTCTAGATACTCTCTCTATTTCCTCAAGACGCAAGGAAATAATCACCGGACATACCTTCTGGTTAGAAAGGGCCTTAGTGATATTTTTCTGGCGACCTGACCACCTGTGGACTAATATTGTAAACTATAGACATACGGAAAATAGGAGGCACTAGGAAATGCAACAGTTCCGTCGCGACACTGTTTCTGACGAAGATTACACCATATTGGACTACGGATGGGATGGCCATTTGGACGGCAAGCGAAGGAACGAAAACCCCTACGCCGTCAACAACTGGAAGCACTATGAATGGGAAAACGGATGGGATATGGCAAAACACTCTTGCGGTTCAGCAGAAAGGCCAACTAATGACTAGAATGATCGGTTAACACGGTTTTCATAAAGTCGACTTAACGAACTATAAGCACTCGTCTGCGATTTATTCTACCTATCACCTCAAAAAGATAGCAATGACTCTATGGTAAGAAAACAATTAAGTTCGTTAACACAACTTTGGAAGAAAGGCGTTAGCATTGCGCGATTAGCTAGTGGCCACTAGGCTTCTAATGTGAACACCTAAAACAAAACTTACTCGCGAAACAGACGACACATGTTACCTCTCAGATCTCACAGTAAAAAAGAACGAAACGAACTTATCGGGCAACAATCCACTTTTATTGAGACAATACAGATAATCTTTCGTATCACACAGACAGTTCTGATAAGCTTTTCTATCCATGGCTGCAGTCAGCCTCCCCCCGCCTGCCCTCACGACAACATCCAGGCGCCAGCGGCAAGTGCCGGCTGCATGATAATTTCTGGTGGGCGATTATTGGTCGTTAAAGATTTCCGAAATCGAATCAGCGTTCCCGGTGGAAGTAGTGACCAGCGCGAGTCACCAAGATGTACTGCCCACAGAGAAACATGGGAAGAAACCGGCTTTGACACTTCAGTTGGCGAGCTAGTAGAGACTTTCAACACCGGCTTCCATTTATACCACTGCAGTTTGTCGCATCCAAACGGCGCAATAGAACCACCAGCACGTTTTGAATTAAAAGATATATTCTGGCTATCTAGTAAGCATTTTTCCGACCACAATTGGCGTTACCCATACCAAGAAAACCTATTCTCACGCTGGATGGTAGAAAACCCCTCAAATTCGAAACACGATGAAATACCGACGACGAACTAATCTTATTTATCCCGAAGCAGTACTGCCTACCATTTTTTTCACTCAACGTAGCGGCGACGACTCCGGAAAAACGGTGATAGACATTACATACAAACTATTTCTAATGCTCTTTTTCATGGAAAATCACTACGATCATTTCATGCCAATCCAAGCAGATACAAACATCTGCGAATCAATTACCTTAAGCGGCTAAACCGCTAGAGTCTTGCGGGTTTTAAAATAATCGTGCAAAATACTGTGCAGAAAACTTTATTACCAGCGATCATAAAAGGAGATTTTAAATGAGCGGTGAAACGACGACAGCAACAAAATTGGTAATCGACGCAATTGACGATGCCGAACAGAATTCTTCCATGAGCGCCGATACAATGGCCCACGCGATACTAAGCGCCGTGTTAGTAGAGCTAAGCAAAACAAGATCTCGGAAAGATCTCGAAAGCTTTATTGATTTTGATCTCGATAATATTGTTGAAGTCGATAACGTCATCACGCGAGGCTGTTAAAACGTAGCCTTAGTGTCGCTTAGAAACTACTAACCCAATACAACGATAAGCCGAAGGAAACCACAAAAAGCTTCGGGAACCAGCGAACCGTGCACACAAATTTTTTCTGCATATAAAACCGACTCCACAAGGCATCTGTATCCACACGTATCTATACAGGTACCTTGCGCTTCTTACCTGAAACAACTCAACACTCTAAATCGGTAACAACCCCATCCAATAATCGACAAATGACTCTAGCCCTACGCATTAAAATTCACATCCATTGCTATTGAGATTTTGACTTTACCAATATGCTATCTAGACTTAATTTGTTGGCAGCATTCTGCTCGCCAATGTGCAAATCACGGAGTATTTGTTCATATCAACTACATTGGAGTTTTAATATGACTATCATCTTTGTACGTAGCGTTGAACTGCAAGCTGGCAAGGATCACGCCGGTTTAGAAATGGCACAAAAATTCGCCTCCCACATCAAAGAAAACCAAGGCCTTGATGTTCAGCTAATACGCCAGATTGGCGGAAACCCACGAACTATTGCATGGACCTCAAGACATGAAAACCTTGCCGCTTTTGAGGCGACAATGCAAAAGATTGAAACGGATAACGTTTACCAAGCCATGTCACAAGAATCTGCAGGCATTTTCAAGGACGGTACACTGGCCGATCAGATTTACCAGACTATAGAATAAAACGCACGAAAGAAGTAGCAGTCAAAGTAACATAACGGCAGCCGTGACGGATCGAAGTAGCGTTTACGCGCTAACTGAAACCGTTACGACCGCCTTCCAGATTAATAGTTTCCACGCATTGGTCAAGCACTAGAAGTCTGTATTTTTGCAATAAAAATAATCGATTTGTGCGGATAACATTCTCTTATTTTTCGCATCTAAACCGACTAAACGCCGAACTAATCGTCGGGCAATAACAGGTTGACAGGTTGACAGGTTTTTACGAGAGCTTAAGTAAGACGCCTCAGCAATACGAAGAATCGATTGCGAATTCACTAATGACGGTTATTCTATGTACTGTTCTCTTTTCGAAATAAGTTCATTACTAAACTGATCGAATATTTGAGCAAAACCGACTATCACGGCTCGAAGAATTCAAAAAATTAGTAACTTACAATAAATTGATTGGCTCTACCTATATGAAACGGAGCAGCCTAAACTATGCCGGTAGAAAAACATAGACTTACGGAAATGAGATGTTTATTCTGGCTCTTCGAGAAAAATTTTCGGTGTAAAAATGACAGACATAAACTAGGTATTTTACTCTTTTTTTATACAGGGGAACAACACGCTATCGGTACAACCGAAAAACGAAAGGTTCTCCACAGTAATATCATTGCTGGCATAGCCGTGACCACAGCTACAATTTATGCCTTTTTCTATTTACTTTCAGGCACCAACAATATTGTGTTCTCCAATTCAGCCAGTATCCAACTCACCTTTATTCCCTTTTTCTTCACCACATTTTTTTCAATCATTACGGCTGGCTAAGGCTATCGCGATGGATAATGAGCCTGGTCGCAATGAGCATGGTATTCTTGATGGTCTTCTACGGCCAGGGCAATTAGCTGAACGATCATTTTTTCTTTCTTGGGTTTTGCGAAATTATCATTCCCGATATCCGAATGGCCAACGATCATTTTCCTTTCGGTGCCGAATATTCTTTTGTTCGTTCTTTGCGCATCGGGCTACTTTCCAGCCTATTCAGAAACTCAACAAATCAATGCTAATATTGTTGAATTCCTAAGACTAGTAAATATCCTTTTTAGTATATTTTTGATGGCGGGCAGCATCTTGCTGGCCGAATACGCATCGTCGAAAATCGATTTGAAAATCGAGACCATGTCAACCACCCACAGCCTCACAAACATGCTTAATCGAAGAGGTTTCATGCTGCGCTTCGAACAAGAAAAGGCTCGATGTACGCGCTCTAAAACCTATGGCAGTCTACTACTTATCGACGTGAATAACTGCAAACTACTCAATGATAGATACGGTCATGAAGTAGGCGATAATCTCCTTCGGCAAGTTGCTCAAGTACTCGAAAAGTCGCAGCGCGAAACGGATATCGTCGCTCGTTTTAGCGGTGATGAGTTCGTGGCGTTGATTGCCTACATTGACGCTGACAAAGAAGCAGCTGCAAGCAGAACGACCGATATCGCCAAAAAAATCAATCTCCTTTTGGCGGACGAATGTTCGCTTGCAAGCGAAGCCAACCATTCACCTGTAACTTTCGAGTATGAGTGTTCAGCAAGCATAGGCATCACACCCTTTAATGGTGATTCTGAGCTTCAAGAA
>JBLHNZ010000010.1:0-21486 GCA_047623245.1 Oceanicoccus sp.
ACGATGGTTTGAATTGACGTAATGTCAGACACACAATGGCCCGCTACTTGGACCACCCCCTCATCAATTCCTTATTAGCGATCAAGACATACAATTTTTCTTAACTCATCTAATATCCGATGTCCTGGTCAAAAGCCATATTTCGATGCTTATGGAAATAGTTTGATCTTCAATCCTAAAGCAATTATCATCCCCAGCTATGAGAGTTGAAGACGCTGCAACAAAGTTGGCCGAGCTGGGCCATACAACCCGCCTGGGTATTTACAGAGCATTGGTTAAAGCCGGAAGAGGCGGCCTTCCTGTGTCTAACATTCAACAACAGCTCAATGTTCCCGGTTCAACCCTGTCTCATCATATCACTCGATTAGTTCGCGTTGGCTTACTTAAGCAGGTTAGAGAAGGCAGAGTATTGCGCTGTTTTGCACAATATGAAGAGCTAGCTCAGCTGATTGAATTTTTGTCGGAAGAGTGCTGCACCGCAGAGAATTTGTAAATTTTTTGGTTCTTACATTTCGATCTATCAAGCTTGAATTTTGCGTTTTTCCATACTTATACGAGACGCTTCGCTCTACTGACAACTTGCCATCATATATTGTGCTTTAGCCACTCCAAACCTCCTCACCAGTAGAATCAAACGACTCATATGTGGCTGTCGCAGTTACCGGCCACCGATTCTTCTACGGCATTTTAGGGGTTCAAAAACGCCTACAATTTGTTGTTGATAGTGACGCCACGCTATTACAATGCAGCGGGATACACCACGTCAATTCTAGCTAGTGCCCACCTAGAAATAGACGTTTTTTAACGATGTCGTTGCGAGCGCTAGCGCGGCAATCTCCTGCACGCCGCTCCAGTGCAGGTAATGATGCACGCTCTGCGCCATAAGATTGCCGCGCTTCGCTCGCAAAGACGAATTTTTGGACCGCAAAGACGATGACTGTTCATCAAGGCAATCGGGATTGATGACAGCCAAGTTATACCCATTAACAAATAGTCATATAACATGTCGTATAATTACTAGACAACTCTTACCTCTCTGGCTAATAATATTAATATCAATTTTATTCGCGTCCTAAATGGCAAGGTAATCATTATGCATAATAAAAATTTGTCGATCTTTTTTTCTTTGGTCATATCTATTCTCTTTTCCTTTACTACGCAAGCGACAGAAAAAAAACCCGCATGGTTACAAGCTGATGTTTTGCAATCAGCGCTGGAAATTGATATGACAAAAGAGCAGAAGCCTCAGTTTCAAAAGGCAATAACTGCCTACTTAACTGAGTTTCAAAAATCGTTTAAAAAAATTGTCAGTGGACGCGATACAAGCGGAATGAAAAGAAAAATTAAGCGCATGAACAAAATCCTAACAAAAAAAATGGATGGTAAAATGGCTGAATTTCTAAGCGAAGAGCAAATGCCCAAATACGAAAATTATCGAGACACATTAGCAAAAGCGATGAAACCATAAGTTTATGGTGAGACTAGTGAGATAAGTTTCCGCATCTACGGACCGTAGCGTTTTTAATTTCAGTGTATTGTGCGAGAAAAAGGACCAGGTAACGAACAAGACCCAAGACCGCTTAACAGCCACAACTATCTTAGTTTACTACTTATAACGCCACTTAGATGAGCAATCAGCGCGGGCACTGAAAGTCAAATCCCACTTGCTCCAAATCTATCGCCTTCTTCCCCGCCTCTAGTTTTAACAAATACTGCTTCAGATCAACGCCTCCACCGAAACCTGTCAAGCTGCCGTTTGAGCCAATCACGCGGTGACAAGGGATAATGATAGGCAACGGGTTGCGGCCATTTGCAGCACCTACCGCACGCACGCTCTTAGGCCGCCCAACCATAACCGCGATATCTTTATAACTACGCGTTTCACCATGGGGAATGGACATGAGAGCCTCTAAAACGTCTTTCTGGAATTCAGTACCTGAGGGTTTCATAACAACATCAAACTGTTTAAGCTCGCCGCCAAAATACGCGTGTAACTGATCCACAGCGTCAATGAACGCATAGTTATCATGACTCCAGTTTTCACCTACCCCAACGGCCATTTTCCCGCTGGGAAACCCGACTATTTCCAGCGCGTCTTCTCCGGCTAAAAGTAATTTTCCAAATGGAACTTCTATGTGCTGATAACGCATTGTCATCTCCTGTCTTCAAAAATCTAGAGCACCACTATTTGAGTACCGCTATTTTAGTTCCACTAGCAAAACAGAGCTAGCCATTCGCTCTATTCCACAATTGCATCAAGGCATAAGCACGCCAAGGCCGCCATTGCTCCGAAAAAATCTCGAGATCCTTGATTGCAATTAGAGAACTTTTCCTTTCGATGTCGGTTACAACTTGCCTAACAACTAAATCTCCCGACAGAAAAGCATCGGGGTCATTTAACGCTCTCAGTGCAATATATCCCGCTGTCCATGGTCCGATTCCTGTAATCCCCAAAAGCCTTTTTAGTAGTTCTTCTGGATCAACGCTCAAATCAAATTGAATGCTGCCGTCAACTACGGCTTTAGCCAATCCTTCAATAGCAGCAATTTTTGCACGTGACAAAGGCACACGTTGGTAATCAATATCGCATAATACTTCTGCCTTCGGAAAAAGATAGACGTCTTGACCCTGGACTAACAAACCAGGATTGTTTTTCGGAAGATCCACATCGACCTTCTCACCATACTCTCTCACCAATTTTTTCATGGTGGTTATTGCGCCAGAAACCGACACGAGCTGTCCAATAATCGCTCTAATAGACACTTCAAATGGATCCCAACAACCCGGTACAGGTAGATAACCACAGTCGTCTAACATTTTATTCATGCCGCTTTCTTTTGACAAAGAATGTGTTATTTCGGCGGGATTCGCATCGATGTCAAAAATACGCTTTACCTTTTCTTTTATGAGTCCCAGTGACGTCACTTTTGGAAAACTCACCCGGCAAACTAGCTTGTTATGTTCGCGACGGTGTTCAACTTGCAGCCAGCCTAGCTCGCCATCCAATTGGAACACTCTAAGGTAAGCTTCGTCGCACACCCACTCTATACCCGGTATCGCTCGCTTACTTAGAAAATCAATGATAAATTTCCAGTTATACGGCGGACGATATCCCAAATTGAACGTTAGCTCCTCGCTCTTTTCTAAACATTTCTTACCCCTTAATTCCCGAGGCGACTTTCCATAACTGTTTTTAAAGTGATCATTAAATCGGCGCACGCTGCCATAGCCAGAAGCTAGCGCAATATCGATAATCGACAAAGCACTGGTATCCAATAGAGATTTAGCAAAATGCATACGTCGTGTTTGCGCAATCGCTTTGGGGGAAGCGCCAAGGTGCTCCATAAATAGCCGACGTAGATGGCGATCTGTCATACCTAACCTGTCTGCCAACTTTTCGACTGAACAAGTATCTAGAACCCCCTCACCAATCAGCCGTAAGGCGCGATTAACAACGGCTCGAGTGCCACTCCAAGCGGGTGTACCAGGTGCTGTTTCCGGCCTGCAACGAAGGCATGGTCTAAAACCGGCTTCGGCCGCTGCCGCTGCACTAGGATAGAAGTCAATGTTCTTAGCAAGCGGCAGCCTTACTTTACAAACAGGGCGACAATATATCCCTGTGCTTTTAACCCCTATAAAAAAAAGACCATCAAAACGGGGATCTCTCGATATTCTAGCTCTCTCGCAAACTTCACTATTCAACTTCATTATCGATCACTGTATTGTTTGATGTCGTTGAAATATAGCGCGTTAATGGCGATTAAACTAGCCAGTAACGGACCTAGTTATTTTTGCTTCTATTATTGTCTGAGCAAACGAACCTCTGATGGGCCATAACCGTAGGATGTCAAAGAAAAACGTCTACATAACGAAATATACCACTTCCTTGGATATTGCTGGACTGTCACAAGATAGCAATAAGGCGAAGCATTCGCCTGGGATTTCTATGGTTTGTAAAGGATGCTATGGTAAGCCACGAACCAACCACGGCAATAACGATTTATCCACAATTCGTCCGTGAGCGCTTGTGGCCTAAAAAGTGGGTAATTAGATTAACTGAAAAATCATTGGTTTTTTACAAAAGAAATCGAACACGGTGCCGTCAGTTAAGTGCTCTTAATAACGCTAATAATGCAATTTCATTTGCACGATAAAAAATATTTTTGGAGCTTTTGCAATGACTTTATTCGGAGTCCTTAACCTTTTTATTTTTCTCGGGTTTCTTTGTTTTCTTTTTCTTTGGAGTAAGAAAAATGTAAGTCTTTCGAGGCAGGTTTTGATCGGGCTGATCTCTGGCGCCGTTTTCGGTCTCTTCCTGAAAATTGCGTACGATGGCGACGAAAATACTCTTACCCAGACGCTGGCATGGACCAACATAGTGGGAGGAATTTATGTCAACTTGCTGCGTATGATTATTATGCCCCTGATTTTGGTGACGATGATCATGGCCGTTCTTCGGGTTGAAGAAATAAAGTCATTGGGGAAAATTGGGGGATCAGTTATCGCTCTTTTGATAGTCACCACAATGATCGCTGCATTGGTCGGCATCGCGATGGCCGTTAGCTTCGATCTGACTTCAGAAGGCTTGGTATCCGGCAGTCAAGAACTCGCAAGATCTAAGGTGCTTTTGCTGAGACAAGAAAATGTCAATCAAATCAACATGCCCGATCTCATTACTGGGTTCTTTTCTACTAACATCTTTGCCGATTTAGCCGGAACCAGAGACACATCAGTTATATCAGTTGTCGTGTTTGCGATGTTTTTTGGTGTTGCGGCGCTATTAGTTCTCGAGGAGAATCCAACACAAGGAGAAAAAATAAAGGGCTTTGTTGAAGCTGTACAAGCGGTAATTATGAGACTCGTGAAATTGGTATTGGGCTTAACGCCCTACGGAATACTTTCCCTCATGACCGATGTCGTAGCAAGTTCTGACGGCCAAGCGATCCTAACGCTATTTCGATTTATTGCCGCTTCTTATGTCGCGATAGCGCTCATGTTTGTCGTCCATGGACTGATGATTGTTATGTTTACTCGCGCCCGCTTAACAGACTATGTCAGAAAGGTCTGGCCGGTTTTGACATTCGCTTTCGTTACTCGCAGTTCTGCTGCGACTATCCCCCTCACAATAAAGACTCAAATTGAGGATCTAAATGTTCCTGCACCCATTGCCAATATTGCGGCATCGTTCGGGTCGACTATCGGTCAAAATGGCTGCGCAGGAATTTATCCCGCTATGCTCGCAATTATGGTGGCCCCGAGTGTGGGAATAAACCCTATGGAATTGGAATTTATTGTTAGTCTAGTGTTAGTCGTTGCGATAAGCTCCTTCGGTATAGCTGGTGTGGGCGGGGGGGCAACGTACGCTGCACTGGTTGTTCTTCCTGCAATGGGTCTTCCAGTCACCATAGTTGCCTTACTAATATCGATAGAGCCTCTCATTGACATGGCCAGAACTGCACTCAATGTCAACGGAGCCATTACTACAGGGCTGATTACTCAGCGAATAGTTGAACGGGAAAGTCCCTCGATTGACACGAACTTCCGCAAGCAGCGGCTACCCTGAAGACCTCTATTGCACGCGCTGGGATAGAACCTTTTCAGAAGGCTAGTCAATTCAGGGGTCCATCATTATAAATTGACGACGCTACTGAGACTTGTGTTCATGTCGATTTTCCGGTGGTTCTTTGAAGAAGGTGGCTGTCGATGAGAACAGGAAATTACCAGTTTAATTAGTAATGCAGCTAATATTACCGACTTGAACATTTACCGCGAAAAAAAACCGCGCTCAAGTCGATGCTATTAGCTCTTTAGCTCTCCCCCTTATTTTGCGTGAAGCCTTACTGGCATTTCGGTAATTCCAAAAACGAAATTGGAAGGCAACCTTTTAACTTCACCGACGACTTCCACGAATGAAAAACGCTTCATTATTTCTTCCCACATGATTTTCAACTGCAATTCCGCCACGCGGTTACCCATGCAACGGTGTATACCGAATCCGAAGGAAAGATGCTGGCGAGCGTGGGCTCGGTCGACAATGAATTCATTGGGCCGGTCGATAGCATCTTCGTCCCTATTCCCGGAGGTGTACCACATAATCACCTGATCATCTTTCTTGATCATTTTTCCATTGAGCTCAAAATCTTCTAAGGCCGTTCGACGCATGTGTGGCAATGGTGTTTGCCAACGGATGATTTCCGATACCATATTGGGAATAAGGTCGAGGTTGTTGCGCAGTAACTCATATTGTTCAGGAAATTCATTGAGTGCCAGTACGCCGCCGCTCATAGAATTCCTTGTGGTATCGTTACCGCCAACGATCAATAACATCAAATTACCCAAAAACATCATAGGGTCATCTATCATATCTTTGGTATCGGGATGATTAGCAAGCATCGTCACAAAATCGAAGCCTTCAGTATTACCGGCACGTTCGCGCCAAAGACGCTGAAAGTAAGCAAGACATTCCATGAGTTCGGCCTCTCGCTCTTCTGCTGTAATCGAAAAATTGCCAACAGCTTCGACAGACGTTGTTACGTCAGACCAATGGGTTAACTTATGACGATCCTCCATTGGGAAATCAAACAATATTGCCAGCATATAAGTCGTCATTTCGATGGATACTTTGTCTACCCAATCGAAAGTTTCGCCGACTGGCAACCCATCCAAAATAAGACAGGCTTTTTCACGAATGACCTCCTCAAGATTCTTGAGATTTACCGGGCCAGCTGAAGGAGATACAACTCGGCGCTGGACATCGTGCTCGGGCTGATCCATTGCGATAAAATTGGGCGGGTTAAAGTCGTCATTACGAATACCAATAGCAATTGCACCATCTGAAGAAAATATCTTGTGGTTGGTATCGACTGTTTTTATGTCTTCAAAAGTAGTTATTGACCAAAATGGGCCCGCTTTACTTTCCGGACAATAGTGAACAGGATCTTCCTTGCGCAAACGTTCAAACCATTTTTGATGAACATTGGCTTCGTATAACTCTGGTCGACCCATGTCGATTTTATCTAAAGGAACATCGTAAGGGTTTACATCCGCCCAACTGTCCAGCTTTTCAATTTCGGCCCATTTCATGATGAGATTCTCAATAATTAGTAATTTGGTAGCCCATTTATACTATTCCAAAACACATTGTGCAAGCAGGTGGATACTTTGTCATTAATCGGAGAAAACACCAATAAAGTCTACAGACAATATTTCTATTTTCGAGTCACGATAATATTGGGACTAAGGATTCAATGCTGTTCGGCCGAAAAAGAAAACGCTTCACGCGGGTGTAAAATGGCAGAAGAAATTACGTGAGCTCTGTTAATTTCCCTAAAACACAAGCTGATAGATCGTTTTTTATCCCAGCTTTCTGAAAAAATGAAACTCGATATGATCTGCTAAAGCTTGATCTAGCAGCTGATCATAATAGGCGTAATTGGAATTCGGCAGCCACCTTTTGTAGTAGTGAACAAAAGACTCAAAAACCTCGGGCTCTTCAAGAATGCTATTGATCTGCTCGACAACTCTATCGCCCCATTCTCCTTTGGTGCACCCGGTATACCCCAGCGTAAAAGGGCGCTGCTCTGCAATCGGCAGAAACTCGGTAGCGGCTTCGCTCCCACTAACGTGAGCCGCGTACTCGTGCTCAGTGGAAAACCCTAGGACTAAATCAACACGCCGATTATGAAGCACATAAATCAAACCTGATCTGACATCGGCCTCCGATCTAACGAGAACCTGAGAAGGTTTGTTAAGCTTCATTTTTTCCAACAAGGGGTCAACTCCCGATCCATATTGACGTCCGGTAGACACACCTAAAATAAGCTTTTTTTCTTCCAATACAAGAGAAAAATTCAGACGATTCGATGGGTCGATATAAGGGTCGAGTAAGTGACGATCGCCCGCTCTAATAAGAACTCCGTTGGGCAATAGCAAGAAATTGGGATGACTGTATGTAATGAATTTTCCGCGTTCAGCGTTTTTTAGCAATGCAGAAGAACAAACATGCTCTCCATTTTTCATTCCGAAAAGTACACGCTTATAATTCGAGGCCCTGGTGATGTGTTTGTATTGTGTCAATAGGCTTTGGTATTTTAAGCGGTTTCGATCGCCAAAACCTTGTCGATGTACTGGCCTTCAGTAATGGTGACCGGCGGCGAATCAAATGTATACCAAATGATTGTGCTTTTGGAGCGGACCTGTTCTGCCGAAATTGTCGGTGTATACAAGAAAAACTGGCAAACCAATAATACAGCTAGAGTAACTAAAGGGTGTATAGTGAATTTTTCGATCTTCGCTATTTCAATTTCGATTAACAGTAACGAAAACCTCCAAATATAAATTACTGGCACAAACTATTTAAGGTGTTAAAACAGTCGACTCTCGCCAGTTAAAATTAGTATTTAAGTCATTGAATTATCGGTAAAATAACAAGATTTGTCCCTTAAGCTACAAAGTAATGTAGCTTAAGTCTATTCATACCATTTTTTTGTTTTTTTCTGAAATAACAAGACCACGAGGCCCACAGTAAAAACGCACTCCGCGGTCGGTGGCCGCCACAGGCTGGCAAAGAGACACAAGGAGTTACCTGTCTTTTCCTTCAATTTTTTTCTTCAAAATCCCGCAATACGCTGTAAAAGTCCCGTCAAGTAAATTGGTAAGACAATATTCAAACGAATCTTTCGCTTTCATCCATAGCTGTCCCCGGCTGCCGTCTGAACTCACGAAAATAGCCTCTTCGCCAGTTGAGCGCATTGCTCCCCAGACGGTTAGCGAAGGTTGTGATTTGGCCGTTGTCGCTGCCCGAGAACTACCCAAAAATGACTCTCCATCCTGATATTCGATGGTCACTGTTAAATCAACATTTGAAATCACTGCACCACCTTGCGCGACGTCTTCACCAGACGAAACAATTCGAACATTTCCACTCCAAACGCCCAACATATCCGGGTAGTCTGAAGCAAAAACATGAGTACTAGCTAATAGTGCAAAATATAGGTAGAGAGGAAAAATCTTCATATTGCAGCCTCATTATCATTGTTGCATATCACTCATCGGTATATTAAATCTAGTCTAAAGAAATAGAATTACAATTATTTTGTGTTTTCGAACATACGCAAAGAATATTTTATCGACTCCCAACATCAAGATAACCTGAATATTAGCTTTTTCTGGCACTCGTATTTTGCAGACCGCTCCGTGAGGCCTTACGAGGGACCATTGTTAAACCATGAAGGGGAGGCGAGCCTTAAATCTGTTGAGCAACTAAGCGTTAGCAGCGTTCTCGATGAGCTCATGCTCACTAATGTTTTGATGCTGATTGTGTACCGACATAAGTACAGCGAATGATACGCTTAATGTCATCAGTGTATGCGATGTCGATTTGAGGTCAATACTGACATAGGGCTGGCAGCATTGATCCTGTAGACTTAAGTAGCTATTCGATGTTCAATTTTTCACCTCCAGGAACAGAAAAAACCCATGGCCGAGTTATTAAAACACGTTTACAGCAAGAAATTTATTGCAGACCTCAGCAGTGTGTTTTCCAAGCACACGAAACATTTTGACGTTGAAAAATTCGAACCTCTCGTATTTGGCGGCGGCTGGGACAGCTTAGAGTTGAAAGCTCGGATGCGACGTATTACGGAATCGCTGCAGCGTTGCTTGACACAAGACTTCGAGAAGGATGTCAAGGTATTGCTGGACGTTGCCAAATCTTTAAGAGAAGACGTTAATCGGGGATTTGAATATATGTTGTTCCCTGATTTTGTTGAACGTTTCGGACAGGAACATTTCGACTTGTCGGTCAACGCCTTGGGGAAATTGACAAAACTTGCGAGTTCAGAATTCGCCGTTCGACCTTTTATCTTGGCGCGCCCGCAGCAAATGATGGATAGGATGTTCTTTTGGGCAAAAAGCACTGACGAAGACGTGCGCCGGCTCGCCAGCGAAGGGTGTCGTCCGCGCTTACCTTGGGCAATGGCGTTGCCTATTTTCAAAAACAAACCGACCCCAATATTGAGAATATTAGAACAACTCAAAAATGACCCATCATTGTACGTGCGGCGAAGCGTTGCAAACAATCTCAATGACATTTCAAAAGATCATCCCGCTGTGGTAGTCAATATGGCTCAACGATGGCTCGGAAATAGTGACAATACGGATTGGGTGGTGAAACACGCCTTAAGGGGCCTCTTAAAAAACGCCCATCCGGAGGCACTCAAATTATTCGGATACGGAGATATCTCACACATTAATGTGTGTGCGTTAAAGGTAGACAAATCCGTGAGTTTTGGTGCCTATTTACCGTTTAGTTTTGAGTTAAAGACATCGACAGAATCTATCGGGAATTTAAGAATCGAATATGCTATCGATTACATGAAAGCCAATGGCAAACGAGCGCGGAAAATATTTAAGGTGAGCGAATCTAACTACCAACAACCTCACAAACTGTTTCAACGTAAACATGCCTTTAAGGCGATCTCAACGCGTAAACATTATGCCGGACAGCACGGGTTTGCCTTACTGTTAAACGGCACTGAAGTCGCGGATCAGTTGTTTGAGTTAACCGGTTTGTAACTACAATAGTTTGAGGCCCCGTTGCTACTACCAAATACTGATGGCGAGGAAGACTAGCGCGCGATACTACTACACAGCCGGAGCATTTTTTCTTCTCGTCAATAGCTTTGTCAACTCCGTTGATACAATAGTCTTTGTAGACTTTAACACGGCCTTCCGTGATACCTAAAAGCAGGTTTGTACCAATGAATTTTACAATTTTACCGCTAATTCGATACTATGACTAACAATCATCAATCAGTATTCAATACCTTTATCTAAGAGATAAGAAATCGTGCCCGATAAACACTATATAGATGCCCAGCAGTTACTAGACGACTCTTTTGCTCTCGGCCTGCAAATCCTTGAAAGCGGTTACGTGCCAAACTTTATCGTCGGTGTTTGGCGCGGAGGCACACCAGTGGGTATTGCTGTACAGGAGTTACTCGATTATTTCGGCGTTCACACCAATCACATATCTATAAGAACGTCACTCTACACCGGTATTGAACAACGAGATACCAACGTAAAAGTGCACGGTTTACGATATATTGTCAACAACGTCAGTGCCGAGGATTCTCTGCTTATTGTCGACGACGTACACGATACAGGACTGAGTATCAGGCAAATTATCGAAGATTTGAAAAAGGAATGCCAGTTAAATACCCCGGATATTCGTATCGCAACTCCGTACTACAAGCCTCGTAACAATAGAGTCGGAAAAGCTCCCGATTATTACTTACATGAAACGGATAAATGGTTGGTGTTTCCACACGAGCTTTCAGGTTTAACTGCCCAAGAGATTCTGGAACGCAAGCCAGGTATCGAAAAGTTGCGAGCCAAGTTACTGGAACGTTCAAAAACAGAAACCCTGACATAGAATCGCTCAAAAAAGGCTTGAACAGCTCCCATAATACGGCACTAATTCACATTAAAAAATGCTGCGAAAGGCTTAGCAATGGTTAAGAAGGTCCAACCCTCTTTATCTGCTTATCTATCATTGATGCGACTAACCCGGGCAGTAGCCTCTTCATTATAACGTTAAATTTACCGGAAATACCGGGCACGATGGTCAGTTGTTTACGGGGCATCTCTTTAAAAAAAACATCGGCGACTTCATCGGAGGTCATTAAACTTGCCCCTTCAGAAATCACCTGGGTTTCTTCCGGCTTGGTCAGGTTTTCGTTTTGAAATCCCGGTGTATCCGTATCCGGCGGACACAAAACCTTGACCTCTATATTATGTTTTTTCACCTCAGTTCGCAGGGCCTCAGAAAAGCCGATTAAAGCGAATTTGGAAGCGGAATAATCGGTATAACCAAATATGCCGATAATACCCGCAATGGAAGATGTATTGACAATCAAGCCGCCACTGTCCTTCATGAATGGCAAAAGCGCCGCGATGGTATTGCGACAACCATAAAGATTAACTTTCATCGTCTCGTCAAATTGCCGGTACGAGATATCTTCAAATTTCATTGGTATCGCGCGCCCGGCGCAATTAATCACGACATAGGGAACCCCAAAGCTTTTTACCTCTTCAGACAAAATTGACCGCGTAGCCTCGTCATCCGTAACATCCAAACGACGACAACTGATCTTTTGGTTTGTTCGTTTCCGTAATGGCTCCAAATTTTCCAATGCCTTCTGTAGCTTACCGTCTGTTCTTGCAAATAGATTGACATGGGCTCCACAAACCACTAATTTTTTCACTATTGAAAAACCGATGCCTGTAGAAGCACCGAAAATGAAAACTACTTTTCCGTCAAAATCGGCTAATTTAATCGCTTATTTTCCCTATGGTAAATTCTAAAATCAATAGTCTATGGACTATTAGAAAAAGCATCTGGAGTTCAAGAGTTTGCCGGAACGCCAGATAATAATTTTTGGCTAACACGAGAACCCTTGCTTTTAAATCACTATAATTATCTTTTAAATTTTGCCTGACTTTATGATGTAAATCACTGCCTTTTGTCTGTAAAAGAAGGATAATTCATCCCCTAACGGCAGTATGGAGCGCCTCGTGAAGTTGTTTTTCGATGATCACTGAATTCTATTACTCAAATACAAGCGCTAATTCATTGCGACTGCTGCCCAGGCAAATAATTCACTTGACCTCATTGCATCGAGATCGTGAGCGACCAATACACTGGCTAGCGGCTGTTTATCTATCTCTGCAAGCCACAGACGCAACTCCGCTAGGCGAGCAGTATTTTCAGGCACCACCAAATAGCTATAGATAAATCCCTTACCTTTGTTGTCGATAAGACTTTCCATGTCGTTGGTAATATCACCGGCAAATACCCAAATTTTATTCTTAAGTTTGGCAACGTAGATAGTACTGCCAGGTGTGTGACCGCCAGCCGCAATAGCAACTAAACCGTCAAAATCGGGTACAGGTTTAATCATTTGGTTATTCAACAGACTCGTACTGCAACCGCTTTCGTTAATAAGTTGCTGTCCAGCTTCTGTCAGAGCATTGTGGTTTTCGGTTTGATCGGAGGTTTGAAACACATTAGTTGGCGTTGATGAAGCTCTGCAAATCGCACTGATACCGGCAGTGTGATCGCTATGTAAATGAGTAAAGGCGACGCCACTAATTTGGGAAACTTTAGCACTCATTTGCTCTTCTATTGGCCCGAAAGTAATAGTCGGATCTGCGCCCAAAAAACTTTCAATAGGCTTGCCAAAAGCAGCCGCTGTGGCCCTATCCATACCCGCGTCGATTAAGAAGGTTCGACCGTCGGCCCAGCGTAATACAATACCCACATGCCCCATCGTCTTGCTTCCATTCTTTTGGCTCGCAGTGGTGATATAAGATATGTCGACCGGACCCGATACGGTATTTAGGGTCTCTTCGATTTGCTCAAAGCTGGGAATAGCAGATTCAAAACGACGTATTTGTTGGTGCGGAGGAATTAAATAGATAGCGCCAAGGATGAGTACCAAGACCGACAAACCTAGTAATCCGTAGATGATTTTTTTTAGCATGACCGCCCCTGATTGTTACTTATTATCGAGACCAACATAATCGCTACTGGTGCTTTTTTTTAATATCAACACCGAGATTTATTAGGCGCGATTCTAATTAACTTAAACAGAGATGTCACGAAAGGAAATTTCTGCTGACAAGCCGACAAGCCGCATCCCATAATGGACGATCACGATTGAGCGAAATGTGATGCCCGGTAAATCTAGATGCCCGCAGCGAATACGGCTTCTTTCAGGCGTTTAGTGGAAATCTGATAAGCAGCTTCGCGGTAACTTACGTCGCTTTCTGAAGATAGACTCCACACCCCTTCACAAGCCTCGCTCAATAACTCCCACAGCTGTTCCCGAACTCTTTTTTTCTTCCAGTGTACATGTTGGATGTTTTGAATCCATTCGAAATAACTTACAATAACCCCTCCAGAATTGGCTAAAATATCGGGGAGTATTTTTATTCCTCGCTCCAACAAAATATCATTAGCGACCTTGGTAGTAGGACTATTTGCGCCTTCGACAATATATTTACACATAAGCTGATTGGCGTTTGATTCGTTTATAGCCCCGCCCAGAGCCGCCGGAATTAGATAATCACAGGACAACGAAAATAGTTCACTATTATCAATAACCTCCACACCATCTAAGCCGACAACAGACCCGATAGTTTCTTTATGGGCGACCGCACGCTGCACGTCAATCCCTTCCGGACAATACACAGTACCCTGAGTATCACTTATCGCTATGATTTTACAACCGAGCTTTTCTAATTCAACGGCGGCATGACGACCCACATTCCCAAACCCCTGAACAACTACCTCTGAGTTGTGCAGTGACAAATTGTACGTTTCTGCGTGGTGCCGTATAACCATGCTAACACCCAAACCCGTCGCCTCTTCACGACCTTCACTACCGCCGGTAACGATAGGTTTTCCGGTCACAACCGAAGGGGTATAACCGTAGATGATGGAATACTGGTCCTGAATCCAGGCCATTACCTGAGCATTGGTACCAACATCCGGAGCTGGAATATCGATATTGGTTCCAATATTTCGATGAATTTTTTCGACGAATTTTCGAGTCACACGCTCCAGCTCACGAAGACTCAGTATACGAGGATCACAATCGATACCACCCTTGGCACCCCCCAAAGGTATATTCACGAGCGCCGTTTTTAACGACATCAAACACGCCAGACCACGCACCTCCAGATCGTCGACGGCGGGATGAAAACGCAACCCACCCTTGTAAGGCCCTCGCGCGTTGTGATGCTGAATTCGGTAGCCATTAAATACCACGATACTGCCATCATCTTTACGTAACGGTATTTCTATTTTTATTTCCCTACTAGGCTGCAACAGCAATTCATAAATAACTTCGTCATAGCCGAGCTGCTGGCAAGCCTTTTGCAAAAAGTGATCGTAGGTGGTTTTCATGCTGATCGACGTCCTAACTAAATAACCAAAGAAAAATAACAAGGCAGCATTTTAACAAACATTGATAGTAAAAAATTTGATCTAAGTCGTTTTTGCATAGCGAACCTTACCCGACATTGAGTTCTATCGTTTTAATCAGAAAAAACACCACTAAATTTTCTCCCGACCCTCAATTTATATTTTTGCGGGCGGCCAAAAAACCGAATCGTACTATTAGAATACATACCACATAGTTTTTCTGATAAGGCAACAATAAACACCGTTCCGACGATGTTTGGATACGAGCATTGACAAATCGAGTAATAGTTATTTTTCAAGAATTGACATTATGCCCGGTTTCGTATGACATATATTTTGTCACAACGCTCTACAACCCAGGCAAAAAAAAGCCTGGCATAGAGCCAGGCTTTGAAAACATCAGGAAAATCTATTGATGTGGTTTTATCAAAAACTTTTCGCCTGTCGCTTGCTTCGAATAAGACTTTATCGCATCGGCACTCAATACTTCTGCTAACGAGATTTCCTTTGTGTAATGGCTATTAAAGGTTGTCTTTATTTCATTCGCAACACGTTGACGTAGTTCGCCAAACTTCTCCATACCAATTTTTCCGATAAAAGGCGTCAGCAACCATCCACCGAGACCCCATGACATACCGAAAGCTCGATTAAGAATCGTTGGTGAGCGATCGAGGCCACCGTAGATATAGACCTGCTTATAGGTTGTCGATCCGTAAATACTATGTCCATCAGCAGACTTATTAGCAGCTATTTCCATAGCGGCAAGTATTTGGCTGGCTAAAGTACCACCACCTGTTGCGTCAAAAGCGATAGTCGCTCCTGTGGCTACGAGAGCGTCGACAAGATCTTCCTTGAACGAAGGTTCACTTGAGTTACAAACATAAACTGCACCAAGTGCTTTAAGCTGCTCTACCTGCTCTTTTTTTCGAACGATGTTGACCAATTGAACGCCATCTGCCAAACAAATTTTAACTAACATTTGTCCCAAATTAGAAGCCGCCGCCGTATGCACAAGTGCCGTATGGTTTTCCGACTTCATGGTCTCGACCATGCCAAGTGCCGTTAGCGGATTAACAAAACAAGAGGCACCTTCGGCTGGTGTGGTACCTTCATTCATTACCAGACAACTGGCAGCGGGAACGCAGCGATACTGAGAATACATCGCACCGCCGGCAACACCGACAGTTTTCCCAATCATGTCTTCAGCTCCAGCTCCAGCGGCAATAACAACTCCAGCGCCTTCGTTACCAGCTGGCATGGGTTTATCTAAGCGCGCAGCCAATGCAGGCATTAGAGCTGCAGGTACATCCATACTCACAACCGCGTCGTCACCTGAACCACTAATAGTCATAGTGGATACGTCTGCCGGTCCCAATAACAAACCAAGATCAGATGGATTGATCGGCGACGCTTCAACCTTAATCAATACTTCACCGTCTTTAGGTTGTGGCATAGCGACCGATACTATTGATAACTCAAGCTTTCCCGCACCCGTGATATTTGTGCGTAATGCCTTCGATTTTTCTTCGCTCAAAATGGTTTCCTCATATACGTAGGTTTTAAAAGGTCCTACTTGACCTCGATTAATTTGTACTAAAAATCAAACTTTTACAATTAACGAAGTGATACGACCTCGTACTCGCTCGGAATTTAGTCATCCCCGCAGTAACGCAAGTCATCTGCTATGTGCTACACCGACACTGAAAGAGAATATCGATTTCCCCCACGCCGACAAATGTAGACCATGATAACGACAAAACAGAAAAGGAAAAACCCATCAGAATAGTAATCAGTATTGTTTTTTTGACAAAAGTAACAGTATAAACTGTCGCAATGATAAGCGGCCAGAAATAGGCTTTGATCTGTTAAAAAGGCGGCAGTATGAAAATCGTGACTGGGTTGATTATCTAAAAAATTGGCGTCCTCCAAATCTCGAGGACACCATTGCTAGTCTATGATCTAAAAGCATCAGTCATGCTTAAGCTATAACATCTCTTCCGCAATTACGCGCAAGGTGCCAATATCACCCGTACCAATTAACATGGCACTAACATGACCTAGTTTGTCCGCAGCCTTCCATGCCTGCAACCGTTCAACAATGCGCTCCTTAGGCCCGACTAGTGCAACCTCGTCAACAAGTGAGTCTGGCACGGCGGCCATAGCTTCTTCCTTTTTACCCGCCAAATATAAATCCTGAATTTTAAGAGCGACTTCTTCGTATCCTAGCGCTTTTGCGTAATCGGTGTAGAAATTCTTTCCTTTTGCGCCCATGCCACCAATATAGAGGGCCATCATGCCTTTCACCGGCATCCGACAATGCTCGAGGTTGTCACCCATGACGGCGGAAACAAAAGGCGATACTGAAAAGTCTTTCAATGACTTACCATTTCCTGCTTTCGCAAAACCGGATTCAATGCTGTCGGCGAATATGTCGTAACGTTCAGGATTCATCCATACAGGAAATACACCGTCAGCTAGGTGAGCTGCTGTTTCAATGCCTTTCGGAGTTATAGCTGCGGTATAGATCGGGATATCCGTGGCAGCCATGATACTTTTTAGCGGTTTACCCAAACCGGTACCGTCACTTCCTTTATAAGGTAGATTGTATTGGATACCCTCATAAGTTACCGGGCCTTCACGGGCCATTATTTTACGCATTATCTCGATGTATTCGCGGGTTCGTGCCATGGGTTTTCCATAGGCTACACCATGCCAACCTTCAACGACCTGAGGACCGGATGCGCCAAGACCTGCGATAAACCGATTACCGGACAACTGCGCCAGCGTCATAGCAGTCATTGCTGCCATTGCAGGACTACGGGCAGGCATCTGCATAATCGCCGTACCGACTTTGATTGTTGTTGTATTGGCCAATATCCAAGCCGCTGGAGTTACGGCGTCAGACCCGTAGGCCTCCGCAGTCCAAGCCGAGTCGTAACCCAGGCTTTCCGCCTCTTTAATCATATCTATGGGTAAATCAATCTGCTTGCCGGAATACCCGACCAAAACGCCTAATTTCATAATTATCTCCGGTTATTTAACCTTTTGTGGGGAACTAGAATAGAAGAATTCGATATTTCTTTTTTGGTTATTTTACTATAAACCGCGGGGGTACCACAAACTATCAAAGGCCAAAGCTGCGATGCAGTGACAGGGATAACATCGGGGTATTTCCGCGCTGCTTTCGCATTACAATGATGAGAAAACATCTACTGCCCGATTGTCCCCTACTCTTCCTTTGTAATGTCGCCTTTATCCAATTGTTTTACTCTACAGCCTCCACAACAGATTTCCGACTTGGATGTGCGGATTCTCGAACCTGCGGGGCTTAGATCAACGCTCACTCTAACGCTCTAGCTTCACATCCCAGCGCCGGGCAATTAGATACCCTATTGCTCCTAGAACGATTACACAGACTCCAAAAAAAACTTCGAAGGGTCGTTCGATGGCCAAATAAACTAATGTCCAACCGGTTACCGCGATAAAAATGAGTGGCGGCAATGGATATAGAGGAATTCGAAACGTCACTTGCTCGGCGTTGTTTTTAATTTTGTCTCGACGACGCAACACGAACAGCCCCACTACTGCGAATAGTGTGTTTAAGGCCATGGTCACTCCGGAAAAGACCAAAATACTGTCAAACGACGCTGTCCACATAAACAACAAGGTGGTGATTCCTTGAAAATAAACTGCCGTCGCAGGAATATTATGTTTATTAACGCGACCGAGAAGACGAAATACGTGAAAATCTTCGCCTACCACTTGAAGCACACGTGGAGCGGCTATAATCATGGCGCTAACCGTTGAGATTAACAGTAGCGCCAAAGTCACTCCCATAATGGCAGCCCCAACTTCCCCGAATGCATAGTGGGCTGCTATATACCCGATTTCTATTTTTCCAACCATCGCATCGACTGGTGCCACAGACAAGAAAACGAAATTCAACAGCAAATACGACACCATTACGACGCCCGTTCCCAGGGCAAGCACAAGCGGCAAAGATTTGGCTGGATTTTCAAGCTCGTCTGTTAAATAGGTTGCCGCATTCCAGCCACTGTATGCATAGCCCACATAAATTAGCGCAACCGCGAATGAACCACTAGTCAGTATGGGGATATCCGCCGCGTTGGGCACAAAGCTAATTGTTTGCATATCTTCTACGAAAACTAAAGCAGCCACAGAAAAAACGATAATGACGATGATTTTGGCCGCGGTAAAAAAGCTCTGGAGACCCGCACTGTTGCGATGACTGGTTGCATGTATAACAGTTGTCGCAATAACTAAAGCGGTGCCAAGCAGCAGTGGCGAAAGACTTGGAAATACCGATGCAAAGTAGGCTCCAAAAGTAATCGCAGCCAGTGCGGTGGGAGCCGCAAAACCAACGGTCGCGGAGACAAAACCGCTAATAAAACCGGCCATGGGATGATATATATTGCCGAGAAAGTTGTATTCACCACCGGAGCGCGGCAGGCGAGCGCTCAGTTCTGCATAACAAAGCGAACCGCAAATAGCGACAATACCGCCCAAGACCCACAACACCAGAATCACAAACCCGGATTGAATATCAACTAACTGATAGCCTAGGCTAGTAAACACCCCTGTACCGATCATGTTAGCAACCACGATAGCAGCAGCGGTCGATGGACTAAATTTTTCTTTGCTATGCATTTTCGGGTTTCCTGAAGACCGAGGCATCGTCCGTGGCGCGCCACGAAGTGCTGAAGACAATCCAACACCCAGCGATTTTTTCAGTAAAAGGTAACATTTAAATATCCAAAGGCCCCTTTATGCAGTAACGCTGCCCATCGCTTTCTAACGTTACTGTATAAACCTCAAGGAAAAAAGCCTTCTTTTGGTAAACCGCAAGCCCTCCCTTTCTCGGCAATTCACAATCCATAGAATCTTGCTGAAGGGCGTTCTTTACTCCCTTCGGTCATTCATTTTGATCAACGGATATCTACTTTACGCTTCCGGAAGTGGGTGATACCACTCCTTTCCCTCTCCTCTCCACGCCTCTATCATTGTAAAAAACTCGGGGCCCATCGGATCAATATCCTGCATTGGCATCGAACCTCGACGAATCGTGAAATCGTGAGGGGCCAACTCACCAGCTCTAACAAAATGTGCCTTGCATGCTTCCTTTTTACCTTGTTCCCATAACCACTGCCCCAAAGCAAACTCCGCGCGCGCCTCTTGATGGTCGGCGGTCGGTAAAGTTTGCAATTCTCTAGCGCGATCGGCGTCAAACGCGACTTTACCCGTTTTGACCCAATCTCTTAATGCGATTTTATGCACTTCGGAGTCATAACCAGTTACTTTTTGCCAGGTATTGTCGCCATAGGCAACATCGTTAGGACGCACAATTTCACCGCTTTCATCGATCCATAGTATCGTCGGTACATTGACCATATTGTATAGATCCGCCACCAGATGTTTTGTATCAATTAGGCTCGGATGATCAGGGTTTGCCAGCTCTATCCATGGTCGGGCGTCGTCGACACTTTTATCCAAAGCGATCGTAATAACAGTAAAACCATCATCCTTAAGCTCTTCGTACATTTCTTGCCAACCTGGCAAGTCATTTCGGCATCCTCACCATGAAGCGTAGGCGGCCAACAGGATTTTTTTGCCTCTATAGTCAGACAAAGCATGCATTTCACCAGTCAAATCAGGCAGGCTAAACTCAGGAGCCTGTAATGAGTTTAGATTCTCGCCTCGACTAGAGAACGTCGCACCCATGCTCGCCGCCGAATTATCTACATCGATGATAAAAGGCCGATCGGTCAGTTTCGCAAAGGCCGAAAGATCCACGTTGCCATCAGCATCGACCGCATCGCGCGCAGGAATGCAAATATCTTCAAAACAAAACCCCTCAGGTTTCAATGTCCACCCAGTTTCATCCGCAAACGTTTTTGATGAAACCATCACCTCTGTGGCCGTTGTTATCGCGTCGATGACTTTACTCCCCTGACCGGTAATCAGGGTTAGTTTCTGCCTCATAAATACTCTCCTTAAAGGAATTGTTGATGTGCTATTCGATGACTACAATGCCAACAGCCTGCGCTGCCCTCAATTGTCGGTCAGACCAAAGGGTCGGCTTCAATTTTCCACTCCACTTTCCACTCTACTACAAGCCACTCGAATAACACAATCTCATAGTTTGAGATCGTTTCGCGGTATTATTTAGTGGCATTATTTTAGTGTCATTATTTGGTGATATTGTTTAGTGGTGTTGTTTAGTGGTGTTGTTTAGTGGTGTTGTTTAGTGGTGCCGCTTAATGATTTTGTTTACCCACAGGGTCGCTTTCAATAGACTCCTAATCATTTCGACACTAAAGCAGCGCCAGTAACTTCGATAATGTCATGTTACAGGTGTCGATTGTAATAGCAGGCTCGGGAGGTTCCGGTGTCTCGAATTCTCCAAGCTGCCAGACGTGCACCTGTTCATCAGCCTCTGACGGACTCTTACCCGTTTCCCGACGGGCTTCAATTCTTTC
>JBLHNZ010000011.1:0-20771 GCA_047623245.1 Oceanicoccus sp.
TTCCAGAAATCAAATCACCGTAGACTTTAATCATTGGTTTATCCTTATGAAAAATCATTTCCAGAATATATCGCGGCGCTGTATGCGCCCGCTCATCTCAACACCTCTGCCACATAAAAAATCTCACGCAGAGATGAAATCGGAAACGCACAGCGGCGCCCATAATTTACGAAAGTTACACTGACAGAAGCGGAGAAGACTCGTTAAGACACCACTTAGCACTAATCATCTATTTTGGTAGCTGCTATTCATAGCCGGCACCCCATCGCACGAAGCTCGTCCGGTTGCCACCATGTACTGCAAATGTGCAAGCACAGACATTGCCGCCGGTCGATGTAATCTCTCATCGACATTTGCATACATTCGTTTGACCATCGCGGGGATATCGATCAGCCCATCTCCGATACATTCGCTAATCTGAGCTTCTCGCTCATGCCGATGCGCTATGAATTCTCGTAAGAAAAGCTCGGGATTTCGAATCGCATCGCCATGTGCAGGCCACAGAACTTTGTCTTTGCGGTCTACTAGCAAGTCGAGACTGGCCATGTAGTTTTCCATATCTCCGTCGGGGGGAGCAATAACACTCGTCGACCACCCCATGACGTGATCTCCTGTGATCAAGCCTGATTTATTGGGTAAAGCGAAGCACATATGGTTGGATGTATGTCCGGGAGTATATACACACTCTACGTTCCAATTTTTTCCTTCGATGACTCCGCCATGGCGAATCGCAACGTCCGGTACGAATTCCATATCGCCGCCCTCTTCCACTTTTATTCCCGTGTCGGCTTTTCCCGATCCGTGTGGCCCATATCCATATGTTTTGGCCCCGGTTGCAGCCTTCAAGGGCTTTGCAGCCGGAGAATGGTCCATATGCGTGTGCGTCAGAAGAATGTGGGTTACGGTTTCACCATTGAGTGCTTTCATGAGTGAATTAAAGTGACCTTCATTGCGCGGACCGGGGTCGACTACGGCCACTTCGTCCGAACCTATAACGTAAGTATTCGTGCCGTGAAACGTAAAACCGCCTGGATTGTTGACGACCATCCGCCGAAGCCCGGGAGCAACATCCTGAAGAACTGCGTATTCGAAACTCATTTCTCGAACAAATGGAATTGCCATAAGTCACTCTCCCTACATTTGCATATTTCAAAAAAGAAGGCTTATCCTTCTGTTTTTTGGAAAACTATTGGCAATGGCGCGGGCTTCTAGCCTTTGATCGCAACACTGCGCATAGAACAGCGATTCAGCTTTGCCACGTTCTGCAATACGTTATGTGTTGTCGCCGCGTTCAGCACTAACAAAATTCATCGATATCGAATTGACGCAGTGTCTAATATTATTCTCGGTTAACCGCTCGCCTTCGAAGACATGACCGAGATGAGCATCGCACGTATTGCACAATATTTCGATTCTTGAGCCGTCCGCGTCGGGCACACGTTTCACGGCACCTTCAATTTCGTCATCAAAACTGGGCCATCCGCAATGCGAGACAAACTTATGCTCAGACCGATACAGCGGCGCATCACATTGTTTACATACATACACCCCACCCTCTGAAAAACTATCGTATTTACCCGTAAAAGGCCTCTCAGTACCTTTGTTAATGATGACATGGCGCTCTTCTGCGGTTAATTCATTGTATGGACTCGTCATGGAAAGACCCTTTTTATCAAATCGCTGGTTTGTTAGTGAGTTTAGAATTGGAATAATGTCACTTGCGTCTCTCGACATCAAGATAGAGTAAGGAATCGGACGAAATAGATAGTTGTCTTAGAGGCGACAGCGAAAACTGTTATGTTGCTAGAAATAGAGTTGGATGTGTGTATTTAATGCGAGAGACCAGATCTTAGGCGTAAATTGACGCTGTAGAGCAGATGCTCGAAAGCGTAAAGATCATTGCTTCGACTGCAGTGATATTAATGAGGGCAGCCATACTGGCAAACAGCTTACTCTCATTTTGTGAGTGGGTGACAAGCCATGTAGATGAACGCTAACTCGATTTAAACTACGTCTCACGACCTTCGAACCTCAACCACTACAACTACAACTATCAACAGCGGATATTGACGTTCCTGAGTAATCACTCATAAACGAAAGCAGCATCATCCAGATCAATTTTAGGCAATTCTTCTTTTTCCAGCCAATAGTCTTGTGTATGTTGCCACTCTGGTTTATCCCCTCGCTTAGGCATCAAGTGCATTCTTCGCATCAGATACCCAGGATTAAAGTTTTCCGGATCGATCCAAGAGGAAATACTCATATTTTGGTCTTCCGGACGAAGTTGCGGTCTTACCGACGTTACTTTTTTCTCGTCCATCTGGCGAAGCAATCGACAGACAAAATCGGCAACCAAATCGACACGCAAAGTCCAGCTTGCTCGAAAATACCCAAATACCCATACCATATTAGGTACGCCGGTAAACATCATTCCCCGATAGGTGACAGTATCGGCAAAATCTACCGATTTATCATCGATAGAAAAGTTAATGCCTCCGAGAACACTCAGATTAAAACCCGTGGCAGTAATAATAATATCTGCCTCTTGGACTTTTCCCGATTTTAATAAGATTCCATTTTCCGTAAACTTCTCGATTTCATCGGTAACCACCGATGCTTTGCCAGACTTGATACCTTCAAAAATATCGCCATTGGGAACAAAAGCAATTCGCTGACGCCAAGGCCTATAGTTGGGTGTAAAATGCGTTGCTATGTCATAGTCATCACCCAAGAACCCGCGTACTCCTTCGAGTAGTTCCTCCTTCACTACGTCCGGCTCAGCTACTGCACGGTGTGTGAACTGGTCTTGATCGTGCAAAATTTGACGACGTGATATTTCATGAATCCACTTTTCATCAATTTTCAGTGCGCGTAATTGATCGGCCAATGGATTTTCGTTGAGCCCAGGAATAAAATAGGTAGGAGAGCGCTGTAATATCGTAACGTGTTTCGTGTCAGCCGCGATCGCCGGAACAACCGTTGCGGCTGTGGCTCCTGAACCGATGACCAACACATTTTTATCTTTATAGTCCAGATCTTCAGGCCAGGTTTGTGGATGAACAATTTCTCCTTTAAAGTCATCCATTCCTTGCCATTCGGGTGTATAACCTTTTGCGTGTTCATAATACCCTTGGCACATCCAGAGGAAATTGGCAGTAAAACGAACATTCTCACCTGTATCTTTACGAATGCCCTCTAAAGTCCAGATCTGATTTTCATTTGACCAATTAGCCGATGAAATATGGTGCTGATAACGGATATTCTCATCCAGGTTATTTTCGTCAATGACTTCACCCATGTAGGCGAGAATTTCTTCCGCGGTTGCAATCGGGGCACCAATCCACGGTTTAAATCGATAGCCAAAAGTATAGAGATCACTATCCGATCGAATGCCCGGATAACGGTGCATGTGCCATGTACCGCCAAAACTTTCCAAACCTTCGAGAACCAAGAAACTTTTATCGCGACATTGATCTAATAGATGGTATGCCGCGCCGATACCAGAGATACCCGCCCCGACAATCAAAACATCAAAATGCGCTTGATTTTCTGGAGATAGATTTTTCAGCTCTGTTGAATCAGTCATAAAAATTGCCTGTATTATTAAACTATTTTGATGATTTTGGTCTTAATGTTTGCTTCTCACATTAAGGCAACATCGATCATTTTTTGTAGCAACGTACTATTTTTTCAAGAGAGAATTCAGACAAGCTATGTTGACGATTTCTTGTATAGTTTACAAAAAAACATACTCCTACAATTTTCGGTTACTCTCTTTTGCTTTTCATTCCTAATTAACCCACAGAAAATGGTAGATGGATAGAATCGAAGGCACTATGAGCTAAATCAAATTTTGCTAAAGAATCCAAGAAATAGATCTTCGATTTTTCGAGTGGACGGTAGGATAACGTATATTTTCGCGCGAACTAATCGATCACGTATTTGTAATTGAATGCCTAGTGGACTAACGCTAAATGTTCCATTTTCACGTTGATTAAAGACTCACCGTTTATGGCTTAACACTACAATAAAACGGTAATAGATATAGCTTGAAAAAATAGTGAACCACCACTGAGACTTTCTATTTGAAGAGCGACTTCTAATCAGTACAGGCTAAGATTAAATGACGTCCTCGCAGGAAGAACAACATTACGTCATCTAACGAGCCCTTCAAATCTACTGCCACTTCTATTAGTAACGCACGTCTTTTAACATTATTATTAACAGTAAATTACGAAAACTCTACGCGCTGTATGATTATTTTCTAAGCGACTTTATCTTGAGTGTTGGTCATCTGCGAAACAAAAAACAGTGTCGGGTGACGGTTCAAGCCTGTACTTTGGGATGTGTTTCGGGGGTATGTTTCGGGGCTATGCATCGGACGGCGCTGCGGTGCTGCACTTCCTGATTACTTCAATTATTCGAGACTTATGAAGTTCTTCCAGACAAGATCCATTTTGGGAATCCAGGCTTTGAGGATCGGCGAAGTAGCGTCGACAGTATTTAGACCTTTTTCCTTTTGAAGATACCGATACAGAAAAGCGGACACTCGAGCGTTCACCACACAATGAACCCACACTTTTTTTTCCTTCAGTGTATTCATATATCCGCAGAAGTCGTCAAAGTGATCTTCGTTTGGCGCATCGAACGGCACCGGAATATGTATATAGGTCATGCCGTGAGAGCTAACAATACATCCTTCAGTTGGTATGGCGTGCTCGTTATCAGGCATGGCAAGATTAATGACTGCCTGATAACCTCTGGCCGCAATCTCATCAAATTGTTGTACCGTTGGCTGCCCGGAAGAACAAATAGTATCTGAAAATTGATGAGTATTTAAAATTTCCATGACTCGCCCTATAGCCAAAATTTACTAACAACTAATTAGAAACCAGAGCAACAAGATTGACGAGTCTACTAGCCACTTCGTACGTTTCTACCCGGCTCACGGCAGCGGAAATAATCGCCGGTAAAACCCTACGACTTCAATAGACTAATATCAAACTGTTTGTCCGCATGATAAGAAGACCGAACCAAAGGTCCGCTAGTCACTGCCTTAAATCCCAGCTGCTTAGCAATTTCACCGTATTCATCGAATTCCGCAGGAGGCACAAAACGCTCAACCGCCAAATGATCACGGCTGGGTTGCAGATACTGCCCCATCGTCACCATGTCGACATCATGTTCTCGCATATCGTGTAAAACCTGTATCAGCTCTTCACGAGACTCCCCTAACCCCAACATCAACCCGGATTTTGTCAGTACATCGGGGCGGCGGCTCTTATATTTTTTCAACAAATCAAGAGACCATTGGTAATCGGAGCCGGGTCTGATTTTTTTATACAAACTGGGTACAGATTCAAGATTATGGTTAAAGACATCGGGTGCTTCGTCAGCCAATATATCCAAAGCCACATCCATTCTTCCCCGAAAATCAGGCACGAGAATTTCAATTATAATACCAGAAGATAAAGCGCGAGTTTCACGAATACATTCCGCGAAGTGACCCGCACCCCCGTCGCGAAGATCATCGCGATCTACGGAAGTAACCACCACGTATTTCAGCTTCATGTCGGCAATCGCTTCCGCCAATTCTCGCGGTTCACTGTCATTTAGAGCATTAGGTCTGCCGTGCGCAACATCGCAGAAAGGGCAGCGTCTGGTGCAGATTTCGCCCATAATCATAAAAGTGGCGGTGCCGCTGCTAAAACACTCACCCAAATTTGGGCACTGTGCTTCTTCGCAAACGGTGGCGAGCTTATGTTTTCGGAGGGTTTCCTTAATACGCGTAATTTCTGGACTTATTGGCATTTTCACGCGAATCCAGTCGGGCTTTTTAGGCAAAACTGTCGTTGGGATAACTTTGATAGGAATACGCGACACCTTATCGGCACCCCTCAGCTTTTCTCCCTGCACGACTTTTTTAAGTTTCTTTTTGACCGGTGCGCCCGTCATTTCGACAAGGCCGACATCGGCGCTGGTGCCGGTTTTGCCTGCAGGAACGCGGGTACCGGAAGTATTAAATTCACTCATAAAAAAACCTTTAAACTGCGACTCGTGAAATGGGTAACAAACCATCAGAAATAATTTGGTTGCTAGTATAACTAAGTTCGTTGGTGATTGCCTCGGCTAGCTGACCCGCTAAATCATTGATACGCGGAGCTTCGCCTTTTTGTAGTTTAATACTAGTCACTTCCAAACCAGCGTGACCGCAAGGGTTGATTCGCTGGAAGGGCTGCATATCCATATCGACATTGATACTTAATCCATGAAAACTACAACCGCGGCGAATGCGTAAACCTAATTGGGCAATTTTTGCGCCGCTGGCGACGGGCTCAATATACACGCCCGGTGCATCTTTGCGAGGCCCAGAGTTAATCTTATAGCGAGCCAGAACGTTTACAATGAGGTTTTCAATAGAGGTCACCAAATCTCGTACGCCAAATTGCATACGCTTCAAGTCGATAAGAAAGTAGGCTACCAGTTGACCAGGGCCGTGATAAGTCACCTGGCCACCCCGGTCTACTTGGATAACCGGAATATCTCCTGTGTCCAGCAAATGTTCAGACTTACCGGCCTGTCCTTGAGTAAAAACGGAAGAGTGTTGCAATAGCCAAATTTCATCGACGGTGGACCCGTCGCGTTCGTTCGTGAAGTGCTGCATGGCTTCCCACACAGGTGTATAATCCAAAATACCGAAGTGACGAATTTTCAGTTTCTTTTCGACGCTATCACGCAAAAACAAGACCTCCTTTACAGAACCATTTTTACTCGGCCAGTGGCCTTTAAGTCGTCAAAAATAGCTTGCAGTTGATCTTTACCTGTGGCGATTATGGTCACTGTGATGGACACAAAAGTACCTTTGCCACTTGGTCTTTCCGCGACTTGCGAATCGTTAACAATACCGGAGTGTTTGGTCATGACTTCGATCACGACGGCTCTAAAGTCGTGTGTCTGATGACCGAGCACTTTTATTGGATATTGGCAGGGAAACTCGATTTTGGGCGGATCTTCTCCCAGTGGTATTTGCCCAGACGATCCTATTAACTCAGACATAACACCCCCTTAAAAAATCTGACTGAAAAACAATAAAATATCGTGCCACAAGCGCTTAAAAAACCCCGCTTCGGCGATCGCTTCCAGGGCAACCAGAGGCTCGCGTAGCAACTCTTCACCCTCCAATGTCACAACGAGCTCTCCGTACTCTTGACCTTTCACAATAGGTGCTTTAATTATTTCATCGAAATTCATGACCGCTTCCAGCGATTCTTGCTTCCCGCGTGGAATTGTCATGTGAATGTCTTCTTCTACACCGAGCTTGAAAGCATCGACTTCGCCCGCCCACAACTTGCTTTTAACCAGCTCATCGCCAGCCGAATACAACTGGTGAGTTTCGTAGTAGCGAAAACCGTAAGCCAAAAGTTTTTGTGTTTCACGTTCGCGCGCATTCTGACTACTAGCACCCATTACGACAGATATAAGACGCATTCCAGATTTTTTTGCCGACGCAACCAAACAATACCCGGCCTCTTCAGTATGGCCAGTCTTTAGTCCATCGATACTGTCATCTTTCCACAATAAACGGTTTCGATTAGTTTGCCGTATATTATTGTATGTGTAGTCGGGTTCGCTATAGAGCGCATACTCTTCAGGGAACTGGATTATGGCCTTCGATAAAGTGGCTAGATCACGAGCCGTCATATAGTGGTCTGGATCCGGTAAACCGTGTGAATTGACAAAGTGCGAGTTTTTCATTCCCAGTAAACCGGCATGTTGGTTCATGATTTCAGCAAAGGCGCTCTCACTACCTGCCAAATGTTCTGCCACCGCGACGCTGGCATCATTTCCTGAAGAAATAACTACGCCCATGTGTAGGTCTTCCAAAAGGATCTTCTTCCCCACTTCAATCCACATTAACGAAGAGCCAGCAAATACCGGATTTTGCGCCCAGGCATTCTCGCTAATAGAGACCCAATCGCTATTGCTAACGTTGCCTTTTTCGAGCTCATAGGACAATACGTAGCTGGTCATAAGCTTCGTTAAACTAGCTGGAGGAAGCTTTTCATCAGCATTGCTTTCAACTATCACTCTGCCACTGTTCGCGTCTATCAAAATGTAACCGCTAGCCGCGATTGATGGGGCCGAGGGTATGATGGCTGGCGCCCCGTAAACACTAGTGGCAACCAGCGGAACAAGGAAAAACAAACAAGAAATGATGAGGGAGTTTTTATGCATAGAGATTCATATATCACAAGGTATTTAGATTAGTTAAATGTTAACGGATGTCTCTAACAAAACAAAGGAAGCACTGTGATATCGCAGTATAATAGTGAAAAAACATGGCTTTTTTCACTATTATTCAGAAAATCAATAGTTGCTAATCAATTGCGGACGGCCTTTGCCCAAAGCAATAAGACGCTCGCTCATTTCATTGACGAGCTCAAGCTCTTTGACTGGGCCAATTTGCACCCTATAAATTCCAGCAAGATCGACACTTTTAATAAACACATCCCGACTTACGGCTAACAACAATTCGTTTCGTAAAGCTGTAGCTGATGCTAGGTTTTTAAAGGCTGCAACCTGCAAAAAATAATGGTCTGGCTCAGAAGAAGTTTGAAAATTTACTAGTTGATCATCTAAATCGACAACTTCGACGCTAACTCTCGCTGTCCCCTTCTTCGCATACCCCAACTTCACAGCGGCAGCATAGGAAAGATCAATCAAACGCTGGCTGTGAAATGGTCCTCGATCATTTACGCGAACTACAGCGGTTCGATTGTTGTCTAAATTGGTCACCTTTACGTATGCGGGGATTGGCAGCGTGCGGTGCGCTGCTGTCATTGCATAAAGATTGTAGGGTTCACCATTAGCGGTCGGACGACCTTGAAATTTTGTGCCATACCAAGATGCAATGCCCTCCGCTCGATAGTCTTTACTCGTCGGTAGCAAATGGTATGTTTTCCCCAAGACCGTGTAGGGGTTTTTATTTCCCGCTCGGGTGATAGCATCCTTTCTCGGCGTCGCATCAATGATGGTATCGGGATTAACGCCGATAGAGGGCGCGCTATCTTTTTTAGGATACATCGGACCACTTTGAAACAAACCACAGGCGGACATCGACAAAAACAAGCTAACGAGCAACACTTTGGCAAAAAAACGGTGAAAGCAAATACTATTCAGCATAGACAGCTACTTCAGTGTTTCGCTGAGTTGAAAAACAGCCATAGCGTACAAGCGGCTATGATTATAGCGTGTAATGACATAAAAATTCTGCAAACCTAACCAATGCTCTTCTCCCAACTCGCCCATTAGACGCAATGGGGTAGCCATTGCATCGTTACTGATATCGAGTACCGGCTTATAGCCCTGCTCACGTAATTGTCCAACCGTATATTTTGGCTTTAACTTTCCATTCGCCAAGGATGAATTGTAGTCTTTAATAACTTCAGCGCCACTGGTTATTTGCTCTCCCGGTCGCCAGCCATGTGCTTTAAAATAATTAGCTACGCTCCCAATTGCATCGGTAACATTGTTGACGATATCAGCAATGCCATCGCCATCGAAATCGATCGCATAACTACGGTAGCTACTGGGTATGAACTGACCGTACCCTATCGCTCCAGCATAAGAACCTTTGACCTCTTTCGCATCGAGCTTTTGTTCGCGAACCATCAGTAAATACTGTTCCAGCTCCCGGCTAAAGAATTTACTTCTCGGTGGATAGTCGAAGCCTAATGTAGCGAGGGCGTCCACAACACGCCAGTTGCCTTTATACTTACCGTATTGAGTTTCGACCCCGATAATTGCGGCTATTATCTCTTTCGGAACTCCGAAATCATGCTCCGCTCTGGCCAGAGTTTCTGCCTGGTCTCTCAAAAACGCCTTTCCCTGCATCGTCCGTTTTTCAGAGAGGAATATTTTCCGGTATTGCTTCCAGCTTTTGGTCTTTTCAGCGGGCCGTGCTATCGCGTCTAAAATCTTCTGCTTTTTTTGTGCATTGTTCATCAAATTCTGAACATATACGCGGTCGAAACCATGTTGGTCAACCATCTTTTCTACAAATAGCAGTGCTTTTGGATGAGTTCCATAGTGATCTATTGTCTTTTCTGCAGAAACAATTGGCGAGAATGTAATGGCCGAAAGTAAACTAAACAGGCAAAATTTACGGCTAAAAAGGAGATGTATTTGGTTAATCATACTTTAAGATAACTCTTCGAAACTGCCCATTTATTACTTGAATAAAATGGCTTAAAGTCAATGCGACGGATACCTGCGAACATTACGTTTAGCTGTCTTTACAGCTCACAAGTCAGTGTTTTACTCTAACACGAATCAGCCTAATTAGAACTCAACGATTTATTGCATTATTACTCTTTTTTCAGTGCTTATAGCCATTAACAAGCCAAAACCTGCAAGCAAAGTAACAATCGAAGTTCCTCCCTGACTAACCAAAGGCAATGGCACCCCAACAATCGGCAAGAGCCCTGACACCATTCCCATATTGACAAAAATATAGACAAAGAAAGTAAGCGTTATACTACCGGCCAAAAGGCGACCAAAAGAATGCTGCGCATTGATTCCGATCCAAAGGCCGCGGATAATAATCGCGCAATATATTGTCAGTAGCATTAACACACCTTGCATGCCCCACTCCTCGGCAAGAACGGCGATTATGAAATCTGTATGACTTTCCGGCAAAAAATCTAACTGTGACTGGGTGCCATTGAGCCACCCTTTGCCGGACCATCCACCGGAACCAATAGCCGTTTTCGACTGGATGATATTCCATCCGGCGCCGAGCTTATCGCTCTCTGGATTTAACAGGGTAAGAATTCGCTGGCGCTGATAATCTCGTAATGCAAACTGCCACAATGGATAAGCCGATGCCAAAGCGACTGCAAAAAAAGACAAAATAAATTTCCAGCGGACACCCGCAAAGAACAAAACGAACAATCCCGACGCTGCAATTAATATAGCGGTTCCTAGATCGGGTTGGCTGGCGATAAGCAGAGTCGGGATGCCAATCAATATAATACTGAGCAAAACATAGCGAAATTTAGGCGGTAAGGCTCGATTGGAAAAGTACCATGCGACAGCCATCGGCACCGCTAGCTTCATTAGCTCGGAAGGCTGGAAACGAAAGCCGCCAATATTGAGCCATCGTTGCGCACCTTTCGCGCCATCACCCAAGAAGGCAACTGCAAGCAACAAGCCGATACCGCACAAATAGGCCAAGGGCGCCAGCCGCTTTATACGTTCGAGATCCAGCTGCGCGACGATCAACATACCAAAATAGGCAACCCCGTAAAACCGTGCCTGTTGAAATACTGCCGTCATTGTTTGTCCGGAGGCGCTATACAGTACGCATAAGCCAAATACCGTCAGAACCAGCAATAGCACCATTAAAATTGGATCAATATGCATGCGCTGCCAAAAACCGACTTGACGGGAAAGACCGGAAGACTGATCGGGCATCTGACGAACAAAATCAATTTGACTCAAAAAATTTCTCGCATTTGGGTTATCCGCATTATTGACTAACAACCTGTTGGGCGACTTTCTGTGAATCAGAACTTTCGACTACATTATCCTGAGTATCAGGCTGGTACTCACCATTCTCATCCAACAAATAAGCATCGAATACCTCGCGAGCAATCGGCGACACCCAGGAGCCGTGCTCACCATTTTCAACAATGACGGCAATTGCAATTTTGGGGTTGTCGACCGGAGCAAAGCCCACAAACAAGCCATGATCACGGTTCCGTTTGGCCGCTTTTTCCACATCGTAAATTTCATCCTGAGCAATGCCCACAACCTGAGCAGAACCTGTTTTTCCTGCCATGCGGTACTTGGCACCTTTGTTAATACGATTGGCCGTACCTCGTGCTCCGTGGACAACCAGTTTCATCGCCTGAATAATGGGATCCCAGTGAGCATCTTCGACTTCAATCGGAGGCAATCGCAGCGGATGAATCTCAGTATTTCCCAAATACTTAACCAGCCGCGGGGTAAAATGCTCTCCTCGATTAGCAATGGTCGCCGTTGCGACCGCCAACTGCAGAGGAGTTGCCAGTAAATAACCCTGACCAATACCCAAACTCAAGGTTTCGCCAGGAAACCACGGCAAGCGTTTGTGCCGACGTTTCCACTCTCTAGACGGCAAAAGACCACTGCGCTCATTGGTATTATCGATGCCTGTCTTTTCTCCATAACCAAAGGGCGACATAAACTCCTGGATACGATCGATACCCAATTTATAAGAGAGGTCGTAATAGTAGGTATCACAAGACTCAACAATCGACTGTTCTAATGCTACGTATTTTCCGTGGCCGCTTCTTTTTGTTCTCCATGTCCAATCTCTATACAGGCGCTTTGTGGAGTCGTCGGGTATTTGATACCAACCCGGATCTCTAACTGTAGTCTCTTCGGTCACTACTTTATAATGTAAACCGGCTAGTCCATAGAATGGTTTTACCGTCGAGGCAGGTGGATATTGACCTTGCAGTGCACGATTAAAAAGAGGTAAATCTGCAGAGTTTCTTAAATCACTGTAGTTCTGACGACTAATGCCGCCAACAAAAAGATTCGAGTCGAAGCTGGGCGTACTGACCATAGCGATGACACCGCCCGTTTTTGGATCGATCGCAACCACTGCACCGCGTCTTCCCGCTAAGGCTTTATATGCCACTTCCTGGGTGTAAGAGTCCATGTGTAAGCGAATATCAATACCCGGTTCTGGATCATCTCTTTCTAGCACCCGCAACACCCTGCCACGCGCATTGGTTTCGACATTCTGAGAACCAACAATGCCGTGCAACTCTTCTTCGTAATATTTTTCCAGCCCGATCTTGCCGATTTGCAGAGTTCCACTGTAGTTTATTTCATCAATACCCCATTGCTCTTCCTCGCTTATTCGTCCGACGTATCCGAGTGTATGAGCAAATAACGCTCCGCGAGGATAATGACGCGCCAGCTGTGCGTCTACGTCAACACCGGGCAAACGATAGCCATTCACCGAAATAATGGCGATCTCTTCTTCTGACAGATTGAGTTTTAAGGGAATCGCTGAATAGGAACGTCTGCGCGTTAACAATCGCTGAAAGGTTTTAATGTGGTCTTCGTTTATATAGAGCAATTGCTGGAGCAGGGAAATGGTTTCGTCAAGATTCCCCACCTGCTCCTTAACAATCGTTAAACTGTAACTGGGAAGGTTTTCTGCAAGCAAGCTTCCATTGCGATCATAAATAAGGCCGCGCTTTGGTGGTATCGCCTGCAATTGAACACGGTTTCGGTCAGATTGAGTTTTGTAGTTATCGTGTTGCGTGATCTGTAAAGAGAAATAGCGCGCCACGACGAGCAGCAGCAGGGCAACAACGAATATACTGATAACCACGACACGCATTTGATAAATGCGTTTTTCACGGTAAGGATCTTTTAGTGTAACTTGCTCTGCCATACGCTGAGTTTTACTTATTTATGATAGGGATGGTTACTATTGATCGTCCAGGCGCGATAAAGTTGCTCCGCCAGCACAATTCTTACGAGAGGATGCGGTAACGTTAAGGCCGACAGAGACCAGCGTCGATCTGCTCTCGCGAGACAGTCTTCCGACAAACCGTCGGGACCGCCAACCAACAAGGAAATGTTATTCCCCTCCAACTGCCAATTCTGCAGCTCCTTCGCCAGGTTTTCCGTGCTCCAAGGTTTTCCTTTTACGTCTAACGCTACGACGGTATCACCTTTGCCAATAGCGGCCAGTTGTAACTTGCCTTCGTCACCAATGGCCCTTTGAATATCCGCCCCTTTGCCGCGTTTACCCAAAGGAATTTCCTTCACGTCAACTTTCATCTCTGGAGGAAGACGTTTGTGGTATTCATCGACTCCCTGAATAACCCAGGAAGGCATTTTTGTGCCAACGGCGATGAGACGGATGCGCATAATGCGTGAATTCCACATAGATAAAACGTTTTTAGCAAAACTCTATCAATTTTTTGCCGTCAGTAGCGGCGCAAGACAAGTGCATTGAAGAGTCAAAATAGCAACAGCGCGCAACACCTATCAAACTAGACTTTTACAGTGAAAATGACAAACACCTGTGCCTGTAGCTCACCGGTCGATAGTGACTTTCTCGAATTGCTAAGATACTGCGACAGTCCATAAAGTTTCAAGGTCGTAAAATTCGCGTGTCTCTGGCATCATCACATGTAATACAACATCGCCAAAATCAACCAAAGCCCATTCGGTACTCGGCTGATCAACACCTTCAACACCCTTGGGCGGAGCACCTTTGCTTTTAGCTTCTAGGACGGCATTCGAGGCTAAAGACTTAACATGGCGGTTCGACGTACCGGTGCAAATAATCATGTAATCTGTAACATCTGTCATCTCACGAACATCAAGTGTTACAACATCCTTTCCTTTAAGGTCATCTAGGGCATCTAGTATTAATTTTTTCGTTTCATCAGCATTCATAAAATAATTGTAACTCCTTCGCTTTTGTTAATTTGATAATGTCTTTTAAAAATAGTCTTAAACGGTAAAGTTGGAAAAGTCTTAAACAGTAAAATTGAAATAGTCTTAATCGGTAAAGTAAAAACGGTTTTTAGCGGTAAAGCCGGTGTTCCTGAATGTAATCCAGCACTACGCTGGGCACCTGTTCACTGAGTGTTTCGCAAAAATTCGCGCCCGAAGCTGCGGCCAATTCGTTCCTTATAGCCGTCGCAGAGATAAGAAAAGGCGTAAGGCTTTCGAACCAAATCAAACCCGAACTGCGCTCTCGTAATTCTTCAGCACTGTTTGCTGAAGACGTTTTCGTCAGCTCAGCAACCGCACCTGTCGCGGGCAAGCTCGAATCAGACCGCTGAATGACGACAATGTGCGCCAATGTCAGAAAGTCCTGCCACCGATACCACTGATCCAAGCTGGCAAACGAATCAGTGCCCATGACCCAGATCAACGATACATCGCTGCCCATTTCACTGCGCATCTGTTCAAGTGTTTCAACACTATAAGATTGACCATCTCGTTTAATCTCACGATCGTCGACCAAAACATTCGCTCGCTGCAAATTCTGTTTTTTGCTGTTCAAATCGCTCGACAGCTGACTATCAACTGCTAACTGCACCATTGCTAGGCGCTGGTCACTGGTGCAGCCCGGTGTGGTTCGATGAACTGGACGATGACAAGGTAGAAAACGCAACTCATCCAACATCAGACGCTCGCTCAATTCTAACGCTGACATGATATGCCCATTGTGGACAGGATCAAAAGTGCCGCCAAAAATGGCTACCGTCTTAAGGGTATTGAATTTCAATTCATCCTATCCTGTCGCTAAGACCGAATGTGGCCATCGCCAAGAACGACATATTTTTTAGAGGTTAAACCCTCGAGCCCCACTGGGCCGCGAGCGTGTATTTTGTCAGTTGAAATACCTATTTCAGCGCCCAAACCATATTCGAAGCCGTCGGCAAAGCGCGTAGACGTATTGACCATGACCGAGCTAGAGTCAACTTCCCGCAAGAAACGGCGGCTATGGGTGTAATTTTCCGTCACAATAGAATCGGTATGTTGAGAACTATACTGATTAATATGCGCGATAGCCTGATCGAGATTGTCGACAATTTTTATCGACAAAATGGGAGCCAAATATTCTGTGTTCCAATCTTCCTCTGCAGCTGTGTGGCAATCGGGAAGAATTTTTCGTGTTTCTTCGCAGCCGCGCATCTCAACATCAGCGGTCGTGTAGGCCTTCGCAAGACGCGGAAGAATGTCCTTCGCGATCGATTTTGCGACCAACAGCGTTTCCATTGTGTTACAAGTTCCGTATCGGTGAGTTTTAGAATTTAAGGCAACAGCGAACGATTTATCAAGATCGGCACCATCGTCAATATAGACATGGCATATTCCGTCGAGGTGTTTGATAACGGTGACCGTTGCGTCCTTGGAAATTCGTTCAATCAACCCCTTTCCACCGCGTGGCACAACAACGTCCACGTACTCGTTCATAGTAATAAGTTCTCCAACTGCCGCTCGGTCAGTTGTTTCGACCACTTGAACACAGTCTATTGGCAAACCGGCTGCAATTAGCCCCTTCCCAATGCAAATAGCAATTGCCTGATTGGAATTAATTGCTTCGGAACCACCTCTTAGTATGGCTGCGTTACCTGATTTCAAGCACAAACTTGCCGCCTCAGCCGTAACATTGGGTCGCGACTCGTAAATGATGCCGATAACACCTAAAGGAACTCGCATAGTTCCAACTTGAATACCTGACGGCTGATAATTTAAATCGCTGATTTCGCCGATCGGATCAGATAGCGACACCACCTGCTGTAAACCCTCAATCATCGAATCAATACGCTCATTGGTAAGTTCAAGTCGATCGAGCGCTGCTGGGTCGAGGTCGTTGGCGACGCCATTGGCCACATCTACCTTGTTGGCAGACAATAGCTCGTCACGAGATTCGGCAATAGCCTCAGCCATCGCCAATAGCGCTCGATTTTTTAAACCGCTATCTGCCGCGCCAATAATCCTTGACGCGCGTCGTGCTTTTTGGCCTACTTCGGCCATATACTGCTTAATATTCATCAATCTTCAGCCTAAATCTATTCGGTTTCTATTCACTCAACCTACAATCCAAATCCGTATACGAATGTCACGCTGACATTCGAAATAGGTCGAGATAAAGGGAGCTCGCGGACTCTGAGCGCAGAATAACAAGCCTCAAAAGACTTTGTGAGCCAACGTCAGTTTCTTTTGCCTATTTGATATAGCTCGTCTTGCATTTTTTCGTCGTTGTTTTCCAGATTTCTGTTTAAAGACACGATTTAAATCCCGTGCCCCTTTTCCCCTAGTTTCGTCGCATTATACCTGAAGGCTTGTCAGGTCACTAACCGTAGTTTGGCTACGTCCGGCTATATATTAATATTGAACACCCTGAAAACGCTCCGCTGTCGACAAAAAGTGTAAAATCTCTAAAATACACGTAATCTACGAATGAGTGTGACACATGGCAACTGACGCTAACCTATGCCCACTATGCGGCGCCAACAATCAATGCGCCATCGCCGTAAACAAAAGTGCTAACAAGTGCTGGTGTCAAAACATTGAAATTCAACCAGAAGCATTGATAAAAGCCCATACAGTAAACAAGCAAGACCAATGTATTTGCCTGCAATGCGCAACAAAAATTCGTCAACTAAGCAAGGAGATTACGTGAAAGGCAATCCTGTCAGAGGCTTCAACTATTTGGTCAGAGGCTTTGAGCTGTTAGCAATACCAGAGTTGCGCCTTTTTGTCCTGGTTCCCTTGTTGATAAACACGGCGATTTTTGTCTTACTGATTTCGTTAAGTATCGGGCAATTCAGTGACTGGATCGATCAAATAATGAACTGGCTACCACAATGGGAATGGTTAGATTTCATACGCTGGATTATCTGGCCATTAGCCGTTTCTCTGCTCTTAGTCATTATCATGTACAGTTTCAGCATTGTCGCCAATATCATAGCATCCCCCTTCAACGGACTTTTAGCTGAAAAAGTTGAAGAGCTTTTAGTCGGGAAAGAAGTCACTGGAAAAGAAACCTTTGCACAGGCACTGAAAGACGCACCGCGATCGATAAGTAAGGAATTCCAGAAAATACTCTACTATCTCCCAAGAGCTTTGTTAGTCGCTATGATCAGCTTGATTTTTACGTTTATTTTTCCGCCAATTTCAACGGCTTTGTGGTTTTTGCTTGGCGCATGGATGATGTCACTGCAATACTGCGACTACCCTATGGACAATCACAAACATTCTCTAAACGACGTTAAGACAGCAATCGGCGAAAATAGAATGACCAGCCTGGGATTTGGCGGTGCGGTTATGCTTGGCACGATGGTGCCGATAGTCAACTTTATTATCATGCCTGCAGCGGTTTGTGGCGCAACGATTTATTGGGTCGAAGAACTGAAGGGCTGAATGCTATATTGCGAGATAACCTTGCAGCAGGCTTTTTTGCTCTCAGCCGACGCTAGACAGCAATACCGAAAAGCGGGTGATTTCTACTTAAGTAATTCTGCTGGCGGCTGCTCGCATTTTATCTTACTACCGAGCAATACTTCCAAAGGCTCCAACAAAAAAGCGTCATCTTCGCAAGCAAAACTAATCGACGTACCTGTAGCTCCGGCGCGCCCAGTCCTGCCAATACGATGTACATAGTCTTCAGGGTCTTCGGGGAGGGTATAGTTAATAACATGACTAATACCGTCAACATGAATGCCGCGGCCCGCCACATCGGTTGCGACCAACACCTGTAGCTTACCTTCTTTGAAACTCTTGAGTGTATTGGTGCGTTTATTTTGCGGCACCTCTCCAGATAATATCCCGCAACGCACACCCGCTTTTTGTAGTCTCTCGAATAATTTTCGGGTTTGATCGCGCCGATTAGCAAAAACAATGGCGCTGGTGACGTCGGGTTGCGTAATGATATTACGCAATAATTTGTACTTTTCACTGGTAGAGACAATATAAATTTTTTGTTCGACAGTATCGGTCGCAACGCTTTCCGGCTCGATTTCAAGCTTAAAAGGCTCAAACGTCCACTGCTCTGTCAAGCTAATCACTTCGGGGGTAAAAGTAGCACTAAATAGTAACGTTTGACGGTCTTCACGACGAGGGGCGCTCCGCACAATACGACGCACTTGCGGAATAAACCCCATATCCAACATGCGATCCGCTTCGTCGATTACCAAGAACTCGATCTGATCAAGAAAGAGATCTTTGCGACTTTGAAAATCAAGTAAACGCCCAGGCGACGCAACCACAATATCAACCAGAGAACCCTTCAGTTGGGCTAGCTGTTTTTGATAATCCATGCCTCCAATCAAAGTTGCTACGTTCAAGCCTGCGTATTTCGTTAGAAGCCGCGCATCATCACCTATTTGAACCACCAGTTCCCGTGTTGGTGCAATGATCAGAGCTCTTGGCTCGCCGGCAAAACGCTCGTCTTCGATGGGATTATTGAGTAAATCATTAATAATTGTAATTAAAAAAGCAGCCGTTTTACCGGTACCTGTTTGAGCCTTTCCAATGGCATCTTGCCCTTGGAGAGTCTGCGGCAAAGTACCTGCCTGAATGGGAGAACAATATTCAAAGCCCAAATCAGCTATACCGTGCATTAACCGTTCATCGAGACCCAAATCGTGAAACCGAGTTTTGCCGTCAACCTCGGGGACTTGAAAATCATCAACCGACCATGCGGCCTTTTTTGTCTTTCCCGATGGTTTTGCATGACTTTTGCGTTGACGTGGCTTTTTCTCAGAAACCCCAGCGGCTTCTGTCGGCATTGCGCCCGCTCGTTTCCTTCCAAATAATTTACCTAACAATAGACTCTTCTCTTTTCTTCAATTTTGATTCATTCGTCGCGCATTCTAGCATTTTTAACTCAAATAATACTCAAAAGTACAGAATCAGCTGCAATTGACTTAATTGGATCAAAACGAACGGCGAGACTGTAAATCACATCTACAATTAACTGGCACGAAGTCACATTTTCTGAAAAATCTCTAATTCTTCTCTATCTCGCTGAATTATATAGTATATATTGGCTCCCCAGCTGTTACATTAGCTTCTGGATGCATACTACCAACGGCCAGCTCCTGCTTATCTTGAAAAAAACTACTGAGAGAATGGATGCCAAAGAGAGTTCAAAATAAATTGCAAAATACTAAGAAAACACAATGAAAGAACTTGCAACGTCTGTAAAAAAGGACTTGTGCAGCTATTGTATGCACTTTAAAAAGCTCTCCACTAGCCTATTCGCGAGTGTCTTCTCGATGCTCATCTTATGTAGTCTATCCTATTCGGCCAGTTCTTTTCCGTCCTCAGATATTGCTCTAAATCATAATTTGTCGCCGACAAATGTAGAATTCTTGCCGCAACAGACTGAGCGACTCAGTATCGAACAAATTCAACAGGCATACAATTCGGGGCAATTTAAAAAACTATCCAATCACCCAGACAGATTCTACCAGAATAGAGGAAACTACTGGCTTCGTTTCTCGATCGAAAATTCTAGCGACAAATTATTACGTGCTTGGCTGGAAACTCACGACTCCAGTTCCAATAGTTTGATTCTTTATCAATTAACTAGCACTGGGTACATCTCAAAACAAGCACACAGTGCCTATGCCCTTTCTAAATCGTTACTGACCGATCAGCTAAAAGTCATCCCTTTAGAACTACCGGCAAACAACATTAGTCAGTATTACTTATCTATCTCTAGCCCGGAAAAAGGCCCTAAAATACCCACGATAACGACCAACCAAACTCACTTAGCCAATGTGCTAAAAATCAGTAGGTACCAGGGGCTAATTCTTGGGTCCCTGCTGGTCATTTTCGCATTCATGTTTATTAATTACCAAAGTAGAAAGGACATACAGTCGCTCTACCTCTTAATTACATTAGCTAGTTGTGCAGCCCACATCTTGGTCAACATGGGCATGCACCCTCTCCCCAGTATCAATAACTCCCTTACAGCGAGTATCATTCCCAATTTTTCGACCGCCGTTTATTTGCTAGGAAGCTCCTTGTTCATTAGGCGATTTTTCGCCCTTCCCAAAAGCAATCACGTCTTAGACAAATTGCTTATGATCGCTGTCGGTTTGTCGCTGCTCGCCTCATCGTTGAGTAATTTTTCACCAATGGTATCTGACCATATCGTCCTTATCGCTACAATCGCTGTATCGGCGCTAACGGCAACTGCCGCTGTTTTACACGTACAGTCTGGACAC
>JBLHNZ010000012.1:0-20325 GCA_047623245.1 Oceanicoccus sp.
TATGTCGTTGTCGTCCGGATAGGCGGGCATCGGCGGTAATACTCCGATGACTTTGTGTACGGCATTATTCATTTCCAGACTCGTACCAACAATAGACTGATCGGCGTCGAAGTTTGTAAGCCAGTATCGATGCGACAGCAGTATCAGCGGTTCTGCACCTGGGATATCTTCTCCCGCCGCGAAAGATCGACCAAGTACTGGCCGAATACCAAAGACATCGAAATAATTCCAACTCACCACACCGGTCTGGACACGCTGGGGTAAACCATGCCCCAACAAGGTGAACTGCATGGAATGGTATTCGACGACATCCGACAGACTCTCGTTTAATCGTCGATAGTCGAAAAAGCTCTGCACGGAAGAACCAAAGTCCTGCCGCTCGGCAAGAGGTTGGTTTTGTTGTAGCCTGACCAATCTGTCCCCGTCGGCATAGGGTATAGGCGCCAATAACACATGATAGACAACGCTAAAAATCGCACTATTTGCCCCTATGCCCAGACCGAAAGTGACAATAATCAATAGAGCTATCGCTGGTTTTTTGGTGGCATTACGCCACGCAAAATAAATGTCTTCGATAAAACTGTTCATGGGTTTTTTCCTACAAGGTTTACTGAAGTAAAATAGCGCGTTGCTGATTGAACTGGCGAGTATCAGAGACAATAACCTTATCTCCGGCGGCCAACCCTCCTAACACCTGTATTTTGTCCAACGATGCGCTCCCTAGCTGCACATCGCTCAATGTGGCACGGTTTGAGTCGTCATTAAGTCGATAGAGAGTTGTTGCCTTATGTTCCTGGCTATAGACTGGCCGCTGCAGCAACAATACCTGCGATAGGCGCTCTAACTCTATTAAACCATCCACTCGTAAATCAGGCCGCGCACTACCTAAGCGCTCATCACTGAATTCGACATCAACCAACACCACACCATTTTGCACGGCGGGATCAATACGCTGAACACGTCCAACAACGCTTTGCCCGCCGGCCGAAATCGTCACTGGCTGACCAATTCTTACATCGCGAACCTGACTTTCCTGCACGCGCAATTCTGCCTTCAAACTATCTTCTCGCGCCACTCGCGCCAGAATTATTCCCTCTGTGATTTGTTGGCCCTGTTCCACCGGGACTTCTTGCAAGATACCTCGGAGCCCGGCTTTCACCTGCAAATCATTGAGCAGGGATTGTTGTAAGGAAAACTGGCTGCGAGCTTGATTGATCTGTGCTTGTTGAGATGCGATTTCTGCGACCTGTAAATCCGCAAAATGCTTTAATCGTTTCTTTTCAATTTGCAGACGAGTCTTAAATTGATGTTGCAATAGCTGTGTTTCTTTGAGATCGAGCACAGGAACGATTTGTTTTGTCGCCAGGGCTTCGTTGGCTTCCATTCTAAAGGTGGCATTTTGAAAACTCGCATCGACTTCGGCGACCAAAGCCTCCTGAGACAGATAGTCGCTCTCAAGACGTTTCTGCAGGGCTACCAATTCTGCCTCTGCAACTTGCAAAGCATACTTTGCGGAGGCAACATCACGCGCCAAGGTCGGATTGGACAACACCATAATGATGGTGTCTTCTTCGACTTGGGCACCGGGCTGAATATGAACCTGTTCGATTCTCCCGGATGAGCTCGCAGCGATCCAACGCAATTTTGTCGGCTGCAATGTGCCGGGGGCTCGAACATCTCTGATAAGATCTCCAGCAGTCACTTCGGCTATGACCATTTCATCGCGACTAGCAACGATGTCGGTCGACTTGGAACCGACATAAGACCAGCTGTAAAAAGACGCTGCAACGATAAAACCTGCAAACAACACAGTCGGCATGCCGATTTTCTTCCGACTTATTTTCTTGGGGATATCCATGACAGGCTCCTGATAGTTAATCTGGAGCCACAGTAGTGATATTCAAAAATAATTGCTGTCACAAATCGTTCGATGGCAGTTGGGTACTGCTGAACGGCGATTTAACAAGACGAAGGATAGGAAATAGTGTGTTAGGCGTCCGCTTGTAATTTCTTGAACAAACTATCCCGATAACCGCGACTTAACTTAAGTTTACTGCCGTTGGCGATAACAACTTCATAGTCTCCGCTATCCAATGTGATGAGCTCCGAGATAAGCGCGAGTTTCACTATCACGGAACGATGGATACGCTGGAACCCGTGGTGCTCCAAACGCTGCTCCATATTTCGCATGGTGTCTCGCACCAAGTGGCTTTTGTCCTCGGTATGAATATTAATATAGTCGCCTTCAGCTTCTACCCATTGAATTTCTTCAGGTTTGATAAAACGCACATGTCCATGTGCTCTTACTACTATTCGCTCGCTTTTTTCTTTAGGAGGGGTTTCGACATCAATGTGAGGCGCTGTTTCAGTAAGCAAAACCTTTAATTGCGCGGATCGATCAATGATACGTTGGCTATTAATTTCTTTTCTTGCGCGGGCCAAACTCTCATCAAACAACGCGCCGTTAATCGGCTTGAGCAAATAATCCAGAGCATTGACTTGAAACGCGTCGATGGCATATTCGTCATAGGCCGTAAGAAATATCACCATGGGCATTTGTTCGATACCCACGGCTTTTATGACGTCAAAACCGCTAAACTTGGGCATCTTAATGTCGAGGAAAACCAGATCGGGCTTATCTGCCAAAATTGAGCGAATAGCATCACTGCCGTTACCGCATTCTCCAATCACGTCTATATCAGCGTGGTGTTGAAGCAGCAAAATAACGCCCTCTCGCGCCAATGGTTCATCATCAACAACTAAAACCCTTATCGTCATTAGTTATCTTCCACATTTAACGGCACAGGTAACTCAATGCTAATGGTGACACCTTTCCCGGGCTGACCCACTAAACTAAACACATGATCGTCACCGTATATTTGTTGTAAGCGTTCCTGCACATTGGTCAAGCCAACACCCAGTTTAACACCTTCGCGGCCGCCAAAAATGCAACCTGCGCCGTCGTCGCTAATTCGAATCAACAGCCGATCGGCCATACGCTTGCTCTCTATAGTAATCGTTCCGGGCCCCTCTTTTTCCCCGAGGCCGTGGCGCATTGCGTTTTCAACCAAGGGCTGTAGGATCATTGGAGGAACCGATACCGCCAAAACATCATCGGCTATATTCTCTACTACCGTGAGCCGATCGCCAAACCTGACTTGCTCGATTGCCAGATATTGGCTGGTCATTTCTAACTCCGTTTTCAGGGCCACCCATTGCGACTTGGAATCTTCCAGGGTTTGACGAAAAAACCCACTGAGTCGTTCGATCATTTCGCCGGCCTTGGCATTCTCCTTCTTCATCACCAAAACCGAAATAACGTTCAGGGTATTAAACAAAAAATGCGGATTCACTTGCATTCGCAATGCCTTAAGTTGCGACTCTGTCAGTTTTTGCGTCAACTGACTTGCGGATAACTCTTGTTGTTGAGCGATATTGTAAAAATTACGGAGATTGAAACTGGCAATGAGAACGGTATAAACGATCGCGTTATAAAGAAAAATCGAATCCCCAAAGAGAAAATGACCCACGTGCTGCCAGGGAAGATACTGAGCCATGTCGTGGTTCATATTTGTTGCATAATGGTAGTAGTAACTGGTTACAGTGACAGATAATAGTGACAGAAGTAGAAATATCGCGAGATGAATAGCTGATAGGCGCATCCAATTATCTGGATTTATCGAAAAACGCGTCGCCACATAAACCATCACGGGGGAAAAAATGAGCCAGGGCAACCATACCTTAATAAGAAGAAACGCTAATTGACTCCCTATGTCCGGACTAAAGTCGCGAATCGTCAGGTACCCTGAAACCTGCGCCAGTATCGCGTAGATCAAAAATCCGAATGCCACAGCCGCTAACACTTTTAAAGTATGACGCAAGGTGCCGGCGTTATCGGGTTTTTCGTGCATCATAAAGACAACATTATTGAAGAACTACATTAATTGGAGAGCGAAGTTTACGAAAGTCTTGGTTGTTTGGAAAGCGCGACGCGCCGAGATGTGGTTTTTTGTCGCCCAATCGCGGCCACCCACGAGCAATGGTCAAAAATAGCGGGTGAATGTCGTTTTCTTAAGGCAAAAAAAACGCCTGTTGGATTCGTCGAATATAGTAAACGCCAAACCAAAAACGTGATTTCATTACTGAGATCACGTGTTCTTATCGAGACTGTCTTAGGAAATGATGGCTCAGTTTAGTCGCTTGATCCCGAATAGCTTTCAATTAAATAGACAGCCAGCGATTGTCTTTGCTCCTCATCGAGAGGAAATATCGGCATCGGAGGATTGGGACGCTCTATATACTTTGCCAATGTGTCCAAGTCGTATTTTTGCCCTATGCTCTCAAGCGCTTTCATGCCGTCCCCGACATTGGCGTGACAACTGGCACACTGAAACTGAGAAAATAGGGCGGAACCTTGCTCCGACATGCGCGACCGGTCTTCTTTATCTACAGTCGCTAACGTTTTCTCCGCATCAAAAGAGCGTTTAGCTTCGGCCATAAGCATTTGCTGTTGGTCCTCGGCATTGGCGACGCGATAAACAACATTGGCATAATCGTCCGAGATATAGATCGCGCCATCAGGACCTTCGGCAACATCGGCCGGCCGGCCAATAGCGTCATCACCCTGTAATAAACCGCTCAAAAAGTCTTCCGCGGTAATCTTGCCATTGTTATCCCAGTGCAAAGAGACAACTTTGTAGCCATCCTTTTCCGTTTTATTCCAGGAGCCGTGGAAAGCCGCCACCGCTGCATTGTGGTATTTGTCTGGAAACTCCTTACCGCGAATAAAGGTCATACCGAGTGGTGCGTTGTGCGGTTAAAATTTGAATACGGGTCCGATCGAAGTAGACACTATCGACTCATTGCCGTCGCCAAAATCTGGATCGCTAATTTTATTGTCATTGGCGTATGGCCAACCGTAATGATGTCCCTGTATTACCTTATTCAATTCGCAATGAGGGAAGTCATCGCCCAGCATGTCTCGACCATTATCGGTCGCATAAATATGTCTGTCGGCAGGTGAACAATCGAAGCCGGCACTGTTCCTCAATCCTTTTGCAAATATCTCTTCATTAGATCCATCGGGATTACACCGCATCATTGTCGCACGACGCTCGTCCTCTTCTTCGCAGACGTTGCACGAAGAGCCCGTCGTTACATACATCAAATCGTCTGGACCAAAACTCAATGTTTTAGGCCAGTGATTACCGCCGGCTGGCAACCCGGTAACAATACGCTCATAACTTTCGACGGTTTCACCCTTTTCGTGATCAAATTTGATACGGCCAATCGCATCCGTTTCGGCGACGTATAACCTCGCCTTCCAAAAAGTCCATACCGTTCGGACAGTTTAGCTCATCCATCAAATCTGCTTCCCGTCTGCCGTACCCTCCTTTCTCTGATCACGGCCCAATAAAACGATCTGATTTAAATTGGTATTCGCTACCAACAGGTCGCTTTCCGGGAGAACTTTAATGGCCGGGCGTTTTCAACATTTTCAGCATAGAGACCAATAGAAAATCCGGCCGGGACGGTGATTCGATTACCCACCGCAGACGCATCAAATTTCTTTCCGGGAATCGGTGTATTAACGGCGCCCACGAAAACTTTCAAAGCAATATATAGGATCACGACAATAGCGACGATAGCGATAGCAATATTACGCAGCCATTTAATGGGTTTTGTCATTCGTGACGCCTCTCACTGTGGTTTTTTTTCAGAGTAATGTGGCAACGCACATTGGCTTTGCCGATTCGAATTGTCATTTAAGTGTCAACTTGTATAGAGGTCCACCTCAAACCGACGACACTGAAAACCAGATGCACCCTACTTCGTCAAGGATCTACAATTGTCACTAGATCTAGAATTTATTGCGAAATTAAATCTTGTACACGAAACACAGTATTTCATTGAATCATCTGTAGCTTGAGGTATGAGGCACTAAGCCACTGATCATAAGACCGGTATGTTAAAAATTATTGATCTCCGTGAAAAAACAGACTTGTCTTCGGCGAAAAATTCGACATTTGCATATTGTGACTTGTCACAGCCGTGCTAACTTACCTCACTGTGCCCGAATGCTTTTTCTCGCAATGATGATGGAACGAGGGATAGAACATATCTATAAGGTAAGTATACTTTTGTAAGAGGCGACATTGACGTCAAAGTCAGTGGTGCGCAGTAAATGCTCCCGCATACCTTCCAACGCATCCGCGTCACCATGAACGAGATGAACGGCTAACTTTTTCTGGCCCGTTTGCTTTAGCCACTGTTCGATATCGACATAATCGCCATGCCCCGACAGTCCATGAATTGTTTTTATTCGCGCTCTATTACTTATCCATTCACCGTGAATTTTAATACTGTCAATGCCGTCCAGCATCTTTGCGCCTCTTGTTCCTCCCGCCTGGTAACCGGTGAACAGCACTGTCGTTCGGTGATCACTTAAGAGACGTTTTAAATGATGCAAGATCCTGCCTCCGGTAGCCATGCCGCTACCCGCGATGATGATGTGAGGAAAACGTTGTTCGTACAAGGCCTTAGACTCTTCGACAGTTCGCGTATATATAACCTGACTGCTCATGGAGTGACATTGCTGATCAGAGAGTCGGTGTTCATCTGAATAACGACAATAGATGCCCGACACATCAATCGCCATCGGACTGTCCAGATAAATAGGTAGCTTCGGAATGCGCCCCTCGTCTATGAGCCTCGTCAGCATAAATTGCAGTGTTTGCGCCCGGCCTACAGCAAAACTGGGAATCAATAGGACACCGCCATTTTGTGACATATTATTAACTTCGTCTGCCAATTGCTGAAGTGGATCTGATTCGTCGTGGCGGCGATTACCATAGGTTGATTCAAGCAGTAAACAGTCTAGCTCCGGCAGTGGCACAGGCGGTCTCATGAACATATCGTTGGGCCGCCCTACGTCTCCCGAAAACCCTACACGCTTACCTTCCGCATGCAAAATAATACTAGCTGCGCCAAGAATATGCCCGGCGCTTTGCAAACAGAATTCCATATCACCTATCGAAAATGTTTCACCAAAATCTACGGACAGAAATAACTCCATGCTTTTCTTGGCTGTATCCGAATCATAAAGCGGCTCAGGGTCTTCATGTTTACTGAGCTTATGTCGCTTGTAAAATCGTGAATCTTGTTCTTGGATATGACCGCTATCTGCCAATAAAATACCGCACAATTCTCTTGTCGCATGATGAGTAAAGATAGGGCCACGAAAACCCCGTTTGTACAGCACCGGGATATAACCAGAATGATCGAGATGAGCATGCGTCAACACAATCGCATCCAGTGATGAGATGTCAACTGGCAACGTTTGCCAATTTCTCTCGCGCAACCATTTATACCCTTGAAAAAGACCACAATCCACGAGTATTCTCACGCCTGCCGACTCAACTAAATATTTCGAACCGGTAACCGTTTCAGTGCCACCCAAGAAAGTAATTTTCATAAATACGCTCCTTATATTCGATATCGTACTAGGACACCCGTCAATCGATAAATGCTCTGATAGGTTCAATCAAAAGGCTAGTTACATCTATTGCGTTTGAGCTGTGCGCGATCGTATTAGTGGTAATTAACGATTCTATCCGTGTGTCTAACAATTGACTATAGACGTTGTCGGGAAAAATACCGTGTACCGCCGCACACTGGATTTTTTCAAACCCCTTCGCCTGCAGACTTTTGATACATTCGAGTATCGTTTGGCCACTCGAAATCACATCGTCAATAATGACAGCAGTCTTACCTTGATGACGACTAAGATCCGGTAAGGTCACTTCAACGCAACGATCGCCAAACCGTTTTTTCTTACCTATAACAAAACTATGACCGCTGCGTTTAGCAATGCTCGAAAGCCACTGTTCGCTTTCTACATCTGGACCAACGAGCAACAGATTAGAACTATCTTTTAACCAATGCGCCAGAGCTGGAGCAGCTTGAACAACGCAGGAGGGAACAGAATAAATTTCGTCTAATGAACGATAGCGATGAAGATGGGGGTCGACGGTCACCAGCCAATCTATATGCTGCGACAAAAACTTCGCAAAAATTCGCGAAGTCACCGCCTCGCCATCAAAAAAACGACAATCTTGTCGCATGTAACTTAAATAGGGGGCGACGAGTCCGACACTACGAGCACCTAGATCGCGCAAAGTTTCCAACAAAAAGAGCAGCGGTAAATATTCACTATTCGCCTGCGACAGGTCTGCAATAACTATACAAGGAGCGTTTTCTACATCCGAGATAATACGCAGATACGATTCACCATCGGGAAATAGACGTGTGTCGCATTCGCCGCGCTTTCCCATTAGATCTGTCGTTAGGCTTTCTACCAATGGATGTGGTTGCAGAGAAAAAATAATTGGTACCGAAGCTGATGGGGAATATAATTTTTTCATACTTTTTTCTCGACAGTAAATACCACCGCATGGCGACGATAATAGTCCAGCGCATAATCTCGCTCACCCGTACTGTCGCTGAAAAGCGTAAATAGAGGTGTTCCCTGCACAACCCGGTCACCGACTCTTACATGAAGACGCAGGCCCGCCGCAGGTGTTAAAGGTGCTCCGGCTAACTTTGCCAAGCGAGATAGCTGACGGTTATCGACTGCGGTCACTGTTCCGGCGGAAATACCATACTCCACGTGCTGAAACTTCGCGTCAGGTAGCACTTTAAGACCTCCTTGTATTTCAACAATTCGTTGAAACTGCCGCCATGCGGCGCCGGAATCCAGAGTTTCCACAGCTTGTTTATAACCCTGATCGAAGTCACTATTACCCGCCAATTCGAATAAATGCGCTGCAAGAAACAAAGCTCTCTCACGTAGATCTTGCGGAGCGGCGTCTTCGCATTGCAACACGGCTAAGACGTCGCGCGCCTCCTCCACCGGACCAATGCCCTGGCCAACAGGTTGACTACCATCGGTTGTCACACAGCGAATATGGATGCCGCAATCTCCACCCACTTGAGTAAAGAGCGAAGCCAGGCGATTCGCCTCTTTTTGACTGCGAACCTTGGCTGTTGCGCCCACAGGAATATCAATAATGGCATGAGTAGACCCGGCTGCAATTTTTTTCGACAAAACCGAAGCGATGAGCTGACCTTCGCCATCTAAATCTAGTGCACGCTCAATACGTATTAGCAAATCATCAGCCGGACTGAGGTTCACCGCTCCTCCCCAAGCCAGACACGCGTTTGTCTCTGCAACAGCGCGCTGTATATCAGCTAAACCAAGATTGACTTCGGTGAGTGCCTCCATTGTATCAGCGGTGCCCGCCGGCGAAGTAATGGCACGAGAAGAAGTTTTAGGGATCACTAACCCGCAGGCGCTGATAATTGACACGACTAAAGGAGTTGTGCGGTTTCCTGGCACTCCGCCGATACAATGCTTATCCAGTATTGGCTTTTGGCCGGGCCAGCTCAACCTTTTACCACAGACAACCATGGCGTTGGTCAGCCCGCCAATTTCATCGATATCTAATCGACTACCAGCACAAGCACTAAGAAAACTAGCAATTTCTATATCGCTATACTGGTGGGCACTAATATCTTCGATAATATGCGTAATTTCAGTTTCACTAAGTTTGTGACCAAATATTTTTTTTCGCACACTATGAAGAGAGCTAACAACGGGCGCGTGCATTATAGTCACCAAGGTCCCATTGCTCACATGCAAACGCTGTAACGCAATCTTCGAGAGCCCGACAAAGCCAGACCTCAAAAGCCTATCGTCCACCACATATAACGTCGCGATGATCGAGTGTTTATTCGTAGCAATAGCGACTCGAGTACTAGCCGTAAATCCCTCGGCTCGGCATATATGACAATCTTTACGCATGTAAATAACAGGTTCTTGGTAGGTATCAATACCCATACCAATAGCCTTCAAACTGTTGCGTGGTCGCCTCACTCTTCTCTCTCTCTTCTACTCAACATTACAGCGGACACAACATTTTATGACAATAGCCGCAGCAGATCGGTAATAGACGAACAAAAATATCGAGGTTTTTCGGCATAATATGTCAATCGCCCTAATTAGCTGAAACATGCCTATTCGAACGCCTTCAGCACGAACTTTCTATCAGATCACAGACACTTTTACCGATGGGCGCTTGATCTGAGTTTAAATTCCACTCGTTAATGGCCGCGTACATGCGCTTTCTTAATAGTAACATTTCTTCAATTCGCTGACTTGTTTCACTTAAACGCTGTTCAATGAGTCGTTGCACTAACGGACAGGGTGATTGTTTTTGATCGGTTTCAGCAAGTATCTTTTTTATATCATTAACAGAGAATCCTATCTGGCGAGCACTGGAGATAAACCTCATTCGAAGGACATCTTTTTCACTATATTCCCAATAGCCATTTGTGGAATTTTTTTGAGGCTGTAGCATTTTAATCCTCGTATAGAAGCGCACCGTATCGGGACTTAAGTCCAAAGTTTTAGCTAGCTGGCTCACGCGCATAACAGTTCTCTATAGTCAAATCTAACTTTTTAGCCGCAGCAATCGCAGACTGCCCAAATCTGCCTGGTTATATACCCGCTCATCACCAAGCTCGCCTGTTAGTATCGATGGTAGTAAAAATCTCCCCACCACACTCTTTTTTCCAAGGTACGGCCCAGTCGATTTTTACTGCCGATACCAACCTCGAAAGGCGTTTCAATCGCAACATCCCGTCCGACCTGACAGGATCTAATCATCAAACCCACAGCCGTCATTAATTGAATTTCTACACAGTCTTCTTGCGCAAGATTACAACACGCGAATGATCAAAAAACATTGATACGGGTCAACTAACCTGACAGTAAAACCGAGGTTGAAAATTAGACTTTTCTCGGCACTGAATAGTTTTAGTCTCAAACCAACGGCCGAATTTCGCTGTGCCATGGCTATCCCTTCTCAGGCATAGACTAGGAGGTGGAAAGGCCGAAGATCGTCGTCTAAGTGCCCCACCACTAATACGGGCGTAGAGCAATTCGTAGGGCATGAGATTTCGGCCCCTTGGACATAACGTGCACATCGACGCCGTTTTCAGTCGACCTCCAGTACATCTACCAAAAGGTCACTCTTAAAGGGGAGCCGCGAGGGAATAACGCCAGAGCCAAAAAACGATTGGCCTTGCAGGAGTTCTATCGATAAATTGATAGTTCGAATTCGTTTCGGAGGCTTCAACAGAGATTGCATTCCCGACGATCACGCGCGATAGACAGCTGGAGGCTCTAGCAGCCATCGAGAACTCTATCATTCTTACGCATTTACTCCGGTCAACCGAGCCCTATTCAAAATGTCGTAAAATTCATTTTTTGAGGCCAACAAGTTGGTTCCAGCTACAGCCAGAAGTTACAGTGGCCATTCCATGGTGATTTTCGCACCAAGACCTGCGACATTTTCAACCTTGAACTGACCGCTATGATTGTGAATGATTTCTGCACATAAAGACAAACCGATGCCTGAACCTTGCTTTTTGGTCGTATAGAAAGGCGTGAGCACGTTTTCTAAATTTGCGAAACCTGGTCCATTGTCAAACAATTCAACAATTTGTTTGTGCTGAAAATAAAAAGCTCGGATTTGTATTTTGCACACGGGTTTATCGCAGGCCTCCCGAGAATTCTTTAGTAAATTAATCATTACCTGAGTGAGCTGCTCTACGTCTCCGAAGCACTGTGAATTACCTTGGAAATCTATCTGGCCATCGGCTTCTTCAGACATGAACTTTGCGTCTTCTACGATTTCAGAAAAATCAAACCACGCCAGTTTTGGTTGCGGCAACTGCGCTAACTTTCCATACTCTCCGACAAATGAAAGTAATCTCTGGCTACGTTTCTGAATTCGCGACAGGACTAACCGTGTTTGCTGTTCATCGAGCTGTTTACTGGCAAGTAGCGTATCCGTCATTGAATACATGGGAGTTAAAGAATTGCGAAGCTCATGACCCAACACGCGAACAAGGTTCTGTTGGGTGATACTTTTGTTTTGAGTCAATAATTTGGAGACATCTATGGCGGAAAAAAACCAGTGTTTTTGTTTAGGGCTACGATGCAAATAGCTTATTGTTTGCCGCTGCCATTTTTTATCAAACTGCGGGTGACAGAAATTCCCTTCCTGTAAGGTGAACCCCAGCTTTACCGCTGAACTACCCAATAACATCGGCTGTTGCAGCACATCATTCATAGCCGTATTGCGATAGGTCAGTTTGAGATGATGGTCAAACAGGCAAACGGGGACCGGCCATGAATCTAGGACCCCACTCAACAAATGTTCTGGTGATTGACTTTCCGATTCATTTTGTAAATTCTTTGTCGCCAAGCTATCAATTTCATTTTGTAACGCCAATAGTAAGTTGTCTGAATGCTGCGCTTTGAATCGAAAGTTATGCTCATCTTCTTTTAAAATTTGCGTATAGGTTGTGAGCTGCTTAATTGTCTGGCACCAAAACGAGTAACAACGCCATGCTAGCCATACTAAGGGGTATACGGTAACGAACAATAGTGTTGCTATCGCAAGGAAGCTCCAGCCAATACTCCAGGCCAACGTAAGCAACAGCGACAAAATCACAATCACCGTTAAACTGAGTCCGGTAACCAGCCATTTTTCATGACTCAAGAAATGCTCCCATTCTAAATATTTTGCTGCTCATCATAATGTTGTGATTTAACATCTGGATTAAACTTCTCTAATCGGCGATATAAGGCATTGCGTGAGATATCCAAAATTTTCGCCGCCTCGATAATATTTCCCGAGCTTACACTCATTGCTTTATCTATTAGTTGACGCTCTGCTTGCTCTAACGTTTGCAATTTTATGCCATTTTTAGATTCGACCGAGGCGTCTAGCAACAAATCATTTTCGTCTATTTCGCTTCGCGAAGCCAATAAAACAGCCCGTTCGATAACATGACTGAGCTCCCGAATATTGCCCGGCCATCTATGTCTCTTCAACTTTTCAAATGCCGATTCGCTCAGAGTCAATTCCGTTTTTTGATATTTCTGGCAAAACTGGTCGATGAAATTTCTTGCAATAGCTTCGATATCTTCTACCCGGTCTCTTAGGGGCGGTACTGTAATGACCAATGTATTTAGACGATATAATAAATCCTGCCTAAAAGATCCGTCGAGTACCAACTGGCTTAGGTCTGCATTAGTTGCGCTAATTAACCTAACATTGGCTGTTTGAGTTTGACTTGACCCCAAAACTTCATATTGACCGGTCTCGAGAACACGGAGTAATTTCGGCTGCAGGGCAACCGGCATCGAACCAATTTCATCAAAAAAAAGTGTACCCTCATCAGCTAACTGAAACCGCCCAACACGATGCTGCTTGGCATCTGTAAAGGCGCCCTTTTGATGCCCGAACAATTCACTTTCAAAAAGATTATCGGGAATGGCCGCCATATTTATTGAGATAAACGGATTACTATGTCGACTCGATGACTGGTGGATTCGTTCTGCCAATACCGATTTTCCAGTACCGTTTTCTCCTAGTATAAGCACATTGGCATCGGTGGGAGCGATTTGCGTGACTAATTTTTCAATCGCCAGCATCGAATCTGACTTGCAGATCCAACGGGCCTGATCGTGACCTGCATACTCTTTTGAAGAGGTGACACTGAGCATTTCACGATATGCTTGATGCTCTTGTTTAATTTGGGAAAAGTTAAGTTGTTGCTCAAGACTGTTGAGTAACTTGGCTTTATTCCAGGGCTTTTCAATAAAATCACGTGCACCTTGCTGCAACCCTTTAACAGCCAACTCAATACTTCCCCACGCTGTCATCAATAAGACAGGGATATTGTTACTGCTCAGCTGATTGAGAATGTCCAATCCTTCCTGACCGCTAGTCGTATCGCGACTGAAGTTCATATCTAATAATACTAAATCAGGTTTTTGTCGCTCACTTTGAATAACAACTTCCTTTGCGTTACTGGCCTCAATAACGGAATAGCCTTCATTCACTAGCAACATTTCAAGGGCCAAACGAATATCGTCGTCGTCGTCGGCAACTAGAATCGTAGCCTTTTTCCTATTCAAGCGGATCTCCCATATAGACATAAAGACAATTGGACAAAGCCGTAGATGCCCAATTATCTTTATTTAGACTAAGTTATTTGCACTGTTTTTAACAGCAAATGGTTGATTATCCTGCTCTTAACGCCTGCATAGGGTCGGAACTGATAACTCGCCACGCCGGTATAAACACCGACAGAAGAACAACAACAATCAGGCCCGCGTCAAGCAACGACATGGCCAACCAGCTAAAATCTGGCAACATATCAAGCCTCTGCTGGATTTGCTGGTAACCCAATGACGAAACAACAAACCCCAGACCCAAACCTATAACCAACATCCACAGTGTATCACTGAGGATAAATTTAACTAAGCCAAATTGCCTAGCGCCTGTCGCCATACGTACCGCCAATTCATATTTCCGATGGTTGGTTGTCATTTGAGTCAAACCCGACACACCGATAGCAGCCAATAAAAGCGTTAATCCGGTTATACTCAACACAACCCATAAACTAAACCTTTGCGTTAAGGTCTGTTCTTGCCATAGCTGTTCGAGTGATTTCACTTCCAGGTTGGTCAGTCTCGGAAACTGGCTACGTAGTTCTTCTTCAATCATATTCGCCGTCAGAGTTGCGCCCTTGGGCATCTGTACCGTAATCTCCATATTTCTGCCCGAATTAATATTCGGCCAGTAGACTGCCGGCATTTGCATGCTCTCAATGGCACCCGCTCGGCTTTGGGTCACACCCACGACGCCATTGATAATCGTTGGCGTGCCATCCCCGGATCCGCCGCCGTTAATATTCAACGTTATTGCCTTACCAATGATATCGGCATAAGCAGTGTCGGGAAATAACGCTTTCGCCATGTTTTCATCTATCACCATACGCTGTTCGTCGTTGTTGATTTGATCTACAGAAAGATTAGAGCCCGCAAGAAAAGGGATGTTGAAAATGTCAAAATAGGTCGGACTCAAATTACGCACCTGAAACATAATTCGTTGATCTGGCGCATCTTCCGGAAAGTAGACTGTTGCAGAAAAACTGTTTGACAAAGCTCCTGTCGAATTAATCACAACTTTACTGTCGCTGACCTCACGCTCAATTATGCGATCTAGGCTTTGATGTAGTTGTTGTAACTCGCTACCCTGATAGGTGGTTATGCTCGACAGTTTCGTGGCCCATTCCTCGTCAGAATTGTAAAAGGTCACCGCATAGGTATTGCCAATATCGTAGCCCAAATCTTTAAATACGGCACCGTAACTTTGCAGAGCAAGCATAATAGACGCCGTTAGTAAGACAGAAGCAATAGATAGCTGCACCACCATTAGTACACGGCTCAACCACTGGTTACTTTGTGCCTGTAGACCTTTACCACTGCTGTTTAGATTCTCGGCCAGCGCCTGCTTATTGATATCAACTAATGCCATACTGCTAAACAAAACACCTAGCGCTAATATGATAGCAACGGAAGCAACAATGGTAATCACATCGATACCTATCGTGTCGATCATCGGCAAACTGTTACCTGCTATGGTTGGCAATATTTTTATGACCCAACCTGTGACTAACAATCCCACTACAGCGGCTACGACAAAGCTCGGCAAATTCTCCAAAAACACTAATAGTCTAGCGCGAAGTAAGCTTGCCCCCAAAGTCAACTGGATCGCATATTCCTTTGTTCGTCCCTGATAGTGAGCAATAAACAAATTCAGTAAGTTTAAAGTCGCCATTAACAATAACCCTACTACGGCGACAAATAGAGCAGCCAACAACGGTTTTGTATCACCCAATAATTTACTTCGATAATCTGAAGTTATGATGTCAAAGGGAGTGTTTTGAATAAATCGTAAATAGCCAGCAGCTTGAGTTTCATCAACATTTTCCAAAATGAAATCTTCGATCCATTGCAGCGTTTCTTCCTGACTAGGCACAGTCGAATTGTCGTCGATTCCTTTCAATAGAAGGCTGTCAATATCATTGCTGACGTTAGCTATTTCCGGCTGACTTAAAAGATCTCTCAAATTAGAAATGCGCCAAACCTGCTGCGGTAAAACCGGAGTTGAACTTTCTACTGCCAGTAAATCTTCAATTATCCCCGCAATAATGTAAATTTTTCCGCCAAATTCAATTTGCTTACCAAGCGCCGAATCGAGACCTGAAAAACGTTGCTGCCAGAAACTATTTGAAATCCAGACATAGTCTTCCGGACTAGCAATATTGACGTTTTCGCCCTGAATTAACTGTGTGCCAAGCACCTCCAGAATAGTATCGGACGCACTATGTAATGTCGTAGGATAGGTCACTCCCTCAATGCTTACGTCTTGCTCCGTTGATGTTATACCAGCCCATACACCGCTACTTTTAAATCGCTCATTAAAGCTGGCCAGTCGACGCATGCTCCAATAAGAGACACTCAATGTTTCCGACGGTTTTAAGCGATATTCATAAGTTTGAACTTTGGCTTCATTGTTAACCCCCTGCAATGGCTTAACTAAAAGTGTTGATGAAATGGCGACGACACTTAGCACCGCGCCCAGGGTTAGTCCCAAGGTAAGAATGAGCGGAACGCTCAAGCGGGGCAGAGAAAACATTCGTGTAATGCCGGAAAAAATAGCCTTCTTGATTAAGCTCATGCTGCCCCCTGAATATCACGTAATACGGCCATTTCTGTTACAATTTTACCGTCCAACAATTGAATTGTGCGACTAGCGCAGCGTGAATAACGACTGTCGTGTGTCACCATGACAATGGTCGAACCCTCCTTATTAAGCTGTTCTAACAATGCCATCACCTGGTCGCCATTTTTACTGTCCAAATTACCCGTTGGCTCGTCTACCAATATGAGGTCCGGCTTGCCAACCAAGGCACGGGCAATAGCAATACGCTGTTGTTGACCACCGGAAAGTTGATTGGGACGATAATCTTTGCGATGCAACATATCGACTTGCTCTAATACTTCCTCGACACGCTCTTTAATTTCGGCTTTTTTGTTGAATCGGTGTTCTAACGGTAGCGCTACATTTTCGAAAACGCTCAGACTGTCGATCAAATTAAATGATTGAAATACGTAACCGATGTGTTGATTTCTAATTTGTGTTCGTTGGTCCACTTTCAGACCCGATGTATTGATGTTGGCGATATGGTATTGGCCCTCACTAGCACTATCCATTAGCCCCATAATTGAAAGCAATGTCGATTTTCCGCAACCTGAGGGGCCAGTGATCGCAACAAATTCACCTTGTCTTATATCGAGCGAGACACCTTGTAGAGCGTGAGTCTGAATTTGCTGCCCGGTGTAGCATTTGTGCACGTCTTTCATTTCAACTACGTTTTTCATGGCTATTTCCTTGTAGTATTTTCTTTCCACTTTATGTGGGAAAGTAAATGATCTAATTTTCTATCGTTAACTCGCTATAATTTTTGTACATACTTGTGTCGTTAGTTACTATTTCATCACCCACTGCCAAGCCTTCTTTAATTATTATATTGTTCTGTGAAAAGCCGCCGAAAACGACATTTCTTTGCACTAACACGTCATCTCCAGATTTAACAAATAGAGATTGTTTGCTACTGGGACGAAAACCTGGCACTTGTTTTATAAATATCGCGTTCTTCTCATGCTTTACAAAAACTTTTGCGGATATCGCGAGGGCCGGTCTGGCGTTCGATGTCAACTCTCCATCTAACACCACCTCAGCTATCACAGATCCACTTGTCACCACACTTTCGATACGTGATATGTGAGCTGCAATAGTGCCTTTTTGTGTGTCTATGATTACTGGAGCGTTGATATCAATTTGGTCTGCCTGATTTTGAGGCAAGCGTATACGGGCAATTAGGTGTTTATTACTACCTACTTTGGCGAGTGACTCTCCAAGCTGGACACTTTGCCCTAACTCGATATCCAAGGTTTGCAACGACCCGATAATGCCAGCCTTTACCCGCATGTTGTTGAGCTGTTCTTCAAGCAGCGCAACCTGAGACATTTGCTGTTTTACGGTGATGTCTCTCTGCGTAAACTGGAAGCCCTGCATTTCTATAAACTGTTGGTATTTCTGCTGCTCAAACAATAACCTTTTGTTTTCCTGCTTTAGCAACAATTGGGCGCGCTTAAATTCAATTTTTGCACTTACGCCAAGACTCAGGAGATCTTCGTTTACAGACAGTTCAAGCGCTGCTTTTTCGATGTCTGCTTCGATATCGGCAATGCGACCTTGATAGTTTAGACGCTCACTTTGCTGCTCATATTTAAACGCTTGCTGTTCTGCTTGTTGTTGAGCCAACAGTCCTTTTGCCTGACTGACTTCCTGTTCGAGTTTTGGATTCGACAACTGTAGTATCACCGTTTCAGGTGTAACCGCTGTACCAGGACGCACCAATATCGCAGACACTTTACCGGATGCAGGCGCAGTCAATAGACGTTCTTGGGCGGAAACAAATTCGCCATAGACATTGGTATAGATTTCTAAGGCGCCGCTTTCGACAGCTTGAAACCTCAATTCCGATGCGGAAACGCTTTTAGTCGCTTTACTGCTAAGAGCGAATGCCGCATAACCAACAAGCGCAACAAACAAGCTGAGCATGACCCATTTTTTCCATGATTTTTGCTGATTAAGCTCAATGTCCATCGTTCACCCCAATTTTGTAATTCATCCTGCCTTTCCATTTACATTGAAAGTTCCGTGCCAACATTAAATACCTATACTATTCAATTAGTTAGGAATAGAGGTTGCGCCGATAATCCCGAAAATGTTCGGATTCGTGACAACGTTGTTCGGAAATGACTAAGCACTTAGTTACTTTGGGAAGCTGGGAAGTTACGCATTCACTGTGTTAGACCTCTGCAAAAACGCCCTGAGATTTCATCGATTAACGACGGCAGCATTGCTTCACTTGTTGCGATCCGGAGACTCAAATGGGGTCGACCGCTGCTAATCCGACCAATGACTCTTTCCCTATACGAATACAGCGACATAGCCCTCAACAAGCGGGTCGACAAAACCGTTAAACCCTCGCGCGCGTGAACAGTAAAATAAAAATTATCACCATTGCCTTCAATAAAACACTCTGTACGCTGTGAAAAATGACTCGATTGAGATTAATTTGCTTCAATCGATAACTTTCACTATGGTCTGTTTATAGAGATAGAAAAAATAGACGATCCTCCACAGCTAATTCACTAAAAAATAATACAGATTGGAGAACAATATGGCTTTAAACGAAACAATTACAAACACTCCGGATGACTTTGTTCCTATGTATGAGGGGGATACGGTTGAAGAACAACGTATTCATAGAAAGAATCATTTGGCCGCAGCCTTTCGACTGTTTGGGAAATTTGGCTTTGATGAAGGCGTTGCAGGGCACATTACTGTGCGCGACCCCGAATTTCCCGACTGCTTTTGGGTTAACCCGATGGGGGTCAGTTTTAAACAAATCAAGGTGTCAGACCTGCTTTTGGTTGACCATAAGGGGGATATTGTAGAAGGCAACGGGATTTTGAATGGTGCCGCATTTACCATTCACTCGGCGATCCATAAGGCACGTCCGGACGTTATTGCAGCGGCGCATTCGCATTCCGTTTATGGAAAGGCCTGGTCTTCGCTACGTAGACCGCTAGACCCGATAACCCAAGATGCTTGTGCTTTTTATGACGATCATGTGGTGTTCGATGATTTCACCGGCGTGGTGCTCGATGGCGATGAAGGTGAACGTATAGCATCCGGACTTGGGGACAAGAAAGCCGCCATTCTCAGTAATCACGGGCTGTTAACTGTCGGCAAGTCGGTAGAAGAGGCCGCGTGGTGGTACATCACAATGGAACGCAGTTGCCACGCTCAACTAATGGCCGAAGCGGTTGGAAAGCCGGTATTGATAGATCCCGACGTCGCTTTGAAAACGCGGAACAATGTCGGTTCCGATATAGCCGGATGGTTTTCCTTTCAGCCACTTTATAGCGTGATTTGTGCAGAGCAACCCGATTTGTTCAATTGATCGGAGAATCGATCACTCATAAATTTCCTGCCTGAGGGGTCGAGCTCATCAATACTCTTAAACGACGGATGTGAGATAGTAGCTAATATACCGCTGCTATTTCATTTTCTGCCGCCTGCAAACAGACATTTTTGAATTTTTCACCTCATATTTGACGATGGTTTGAATTGACGTAATGTCAGACACACAATGGCCCGCTACTTGGACCACCCCCTCATCAATTCCTTATTAGCGATCAAGACATACAATTTTTCTTAACTCATCTAATATCCGATGTCCTAGTCAAATGCCATATTTCGA